>JAKAPU010000179.1 GCA_021806865.1 archaeon | reverse complement strand
TCCGATCTGAGGCAAGGCTAGCGAAGCTCAAACTCAAGGAGGACGAACGACCAAAGATAGACAAAGCGTTCGAAGAGATCACAGAGGACCAAGAAGCTCAGGTCAAGGAAAGACTACGAGGTAAATGGGCTAGGCTGGAAGCAATCGTCGGAGCAGAAAAGAGGATCAAGGAAGTTGCGGAAGACATTGTTTCTCACTTTGAAGCTAGAGACAAGGCTCTCAAAGGAAAGGGGATGATTGTCTGCATGAGCCGCCGCATTTGTGTCGAATTATACGATCAGATTGTCAAACTGAGACCGGAGTGGCACAGTCAAGATGACGACAAGGGAACAATCAAAGTTGTCATGACTGGTTCAGCGACCGACCCGCCAGAGTTTCATCCTCATGTTAGAAACAAATTGAGACGAAAAGCACTCCAGGACAGGCTCAAAGATCCGAAAGATTCCCTGAAACTTGCAATAGTGAGGGACATGTGGCTCACGGGCTTTGACGCTCCACCTCTTCACACCATGTATGTAGACAAGCCGATGCGCGGACATGGGTTGATGCAGGCCATAGCCAGAGTGAATAGAGTATTCAAGGACAAGCCCGGTGGATTGGTTGTGGACTATATTGGCATAGGATACTTTCTCAAAGAAGCGCTAGCCAATTACACCAGAGAAGACAGGGAAGACGTCGGAGTCCCGCAGGAGCAGGCGGTCGCTGTGATGATGGAAAAATACGAGATCTGCAAGGCAATGTTTCACAGATTTGACTATTCCAAGTTCTTCACTGGCAAGGCGACCGAAAAGATATCTGTGGTACCAGCTGCTTTGGAGCACATACTAGCTCAAGATGACGGCAAAAATAGGTTCCTGAAAAATGTCATGGAACTCTCTAAAGCGTTCGCCCTCTCTGTGCCTAACGAAAAGGCGCTAAAGATCAGAGACGAGTTGGGGTTCTTCCAAGCAATAAGGGCGCAGATTGTGAAATACACGCCAAGTGACACAAGAGCCCCAGCAGAGATCGATACTGCAATCAGGCAGGTCGTATCCGAGGCAATAGGAGCCCAAGGGATAGTCGACATATTCGACGCGGCGGGGTTGAAGCGTCCTGACGTTTCGCCACTAATGTCTGATCAATTTCTAAACGGGCTGAAGAAACTCCAGCACAAGAACTTGGCACTCGAGCTGTTAAAGAAACTGATCAATGACGAGCTGAAACTACATTTGAAGAAGAATATGGTCCAGTCGAAGCTTTTCTCAGACATGCTCGATGAAAGCATCAGGAAGTATCAGAACAGGTCGGTTGAAGCAGCAGAAGTGATCCAGGAGCTAATTGAACTTGCAAAACAGATGAGGGAGGCAAACAAGCGAGGAGAGAAACTTGGGCTTTCTGAAGAGGAGCTTGCTTTTTACGACGCTCTCGAAGTGAATGACAGTGCAGTGAAGGTTCTCGGAGATGAGACACTCAGAACGATCGCAACCGAGCTGGTAAAGACTGTGCGTGAAAATACAAGCATTGATTGGACGGTTAAGGAAAATGTGAGGGCGAAACTCAGAGTGGCAGTGAGACGTCTGTTAAGAAAGTACGATTACCCTCCCGACAAGCAGGAGAAAGCTACGCAAACAGTGTTGCAGCAAGCGGAATTGGTGGCAAAAGACTGGTACAGCTAGCAATTCCAGAATCTCTTCTCGAAATGTAGGTAACGCCCAAAATAGAAGGTGGTGCTAAATGTCAAGTTCTGATGGCGGAGAAAGGAGACCCGCACGTCTGCTGCAACCCAGGCAGAGGATTCTTTTCCAGATCTACAAGAAAGGCCCTATCGAATACAATGTAACGCAGCTCAGCAAGGGATTGGGCTATGCGAAAAGTGGTTGGACTAGCGATCTCATACACGAGTTGCTAGAGAAAGGCTGGTTAGTGATCATCCATAAGAATGAACGGGAATTCATCAAGATCACAAGACAAGGAAGACATCAGATCCGACACCTATTGATTCCCCGCGCATTGGTACTGGCAATTATCATCATCGCCTTCTTGCCACTATCATGGGCGGCTATCGAGTTAGATCTTCATACCGTTATTACGCCGATTACACTTTTAGTCGCCTCGTTAGCTTTTCTTGGGCTGGGACTCTATCTGCTGCGTCAGCTTTCATACTTGGACAAAGAACTTCTGAACGAAGATTAGCCTTTCTGATCTTCGGTAATCGGTTACCGAAGATCACACTTGTATTCCATTGCCCTCTTTGAGCCAACCTATGTCTGAAATTCCGCCGTTGGTTTGGTTGGTGATTATCGGAGCAGTTCTAGTCTTGGGATCTTTTGTCATCACGCCTCTCGACTTCTCTATAGGGAACGCCGCGTTTTGGCTAGGTGTCATTCTGATAGTGATTGGGGTCGCTGTAATTGTGTTTGCTGCATAGGCCTAGGATTTGGGAGGTGTAGGCATCCCTGCTAGATTCTTGCCTATCACATTTCACAATCTATTGTTCCTTCTATCTGTTCCAATACCACGACCAGAACATAGAAATCAACCTCGTTGGAGCAGTTCTCCCCCTTATCCTAGCCTCGGCCTTTCTCGTGCTCGTCTCACACAAGAGGAAGACCGTAAATTCTGTCTTTGGATATTCCGCACTTGTCGGCCTGTTGTACTCCCTTGTTTGGACCGTGAGTGGAATCGTAACTCATCAGATATCAACTCCTGGATTTCTCTTCTATTCGGTGATCGCCGTCACGCTAGCAATCTGGTTTCGGGCTCACTTGAGAGAAATAGATCACGTAAACATCAACTTCACTTGCCTTCAAATGTACGCAATCGGAACGTTTGGGATATTTTCGTCTGATGTACTCAGAATTATTGCGGCATTTCTTAACATACAGTATCTCGGATTGGACGTGACACCTGCAATTATCGGAGCAAATGGACCATATGACGCAGTCTTTCTTGGAGGTCTATCTTTTGCGTTGATTTTCGTGATGGGACTCTTAGTACTGTCAATTGTCAGAACAAGCGCCAGAGCCAAATAAACAGAAAGTGGATTTGCGAACCAGAAATTCTGAAGAGATCTGCGTGAGTTACTGAAACATGTCAGCGAGTAAGAGCGAAGAACCGAAAAGAAGTATTCCGAGTGAGTTTTCCAGAACTACAACACAGACATTCATCGCCAATCTGCCGATCACTATTCTGCTTTTCATATTCGTATTCTTCAACACAATGCATTTGCCCGTCAACGAGTATACAACTGCGACAGACTCAAATCTCCTTTGGTCTCTTTATTGGGAATTTTGTTTACGACGGGCCGTTCAACATCTGCTTCATTGTCGGACCAGCCATAGTCGCAATTTCAGCGATTTCGACTTGGTTGCTGAAGCTCGACGACAAATTTCGAAAAGATTCGTAATTTCTGCGATGGCTAGCGCGGTTATTGGCTACTCTTTTGGACTGGGTCTATGGAACAGCTTTCTGCACGGGGATTGTCTGAGTCCGTGTCATTTCTGGGGTATGTCAGCTGTAGCTGCCAGATCTACATCTTTGGCGCCGACTGCAAGCAGCCTTTCTCTTGCTCTCTTGAGTGTAGTCCCAGTGCGAATGCTATCATCAAAGAGAAGAATTCGTTTCCCCTTTATCGGAAGACTTTCGATTTCGCGAGCTGGGTTAAACGGAACCTGCTTGGCAGGGCCTCCCACCAGCGCAATTGCGTCTTTGTATAGGGCGTAACCACTTCGTTCAATACAGATAGTGCGATCATATCTGAATTTCTCGTGTAGATGCTGGATATACTCACAGACTTCACTTAGAAGTCTGGCGGACTCTTGTCTTTGCAATCTGCGTTACCATTGGAATATCGTGAGTAGCAACGTAGAGCATGAGAACCCTCTCTACGAATTCATTTCCTAGGTAGTATCCTCTAACCCATTTCTTCCCCTCCTCATCAATCACAGGTTCCATTTCCGTTGCACCGTGCCGAAGTATTCGATCATCAAGAAGGAAATCTAGGGATTCGTCAATTTTGGCTCGGCTGACTTCGCCTTTCAGGTCCTTTTCTAGCTTTGACAGCCAAGATTTCCCAATCTTTGGATCATAATCAAGCTTGCCATCTTTGAAAGCCACCCCCTCGTTGCAGACTGAAAGGATTATCTTTTCAGTGTGACCTAGATGTTGGTATAACTTGTTCCTTGGATATCTATCGGTTCTGGCATGACTCAAATAGAGCGCCCTCCGATGGCCGTATACCAATTATATTGGGATATAAATCATTGCTGGTGATATACTCTCAAGACTTTAATTTCATTGCATTGGCCCAGCCCAGTAATCGCGTCTCAAGCCCCTCCCGCCCTCAACCGTCCTCCTAGCGGCAGAATAGAACACTTTGGTCCTGTATTTCGCCCACTTACCCTCAATCATCACACAACCGGTAGGAAATTTCAAACATCTACCCATTTCTTTGCTCAACCCTCGATCAGCACCCAAAGAACTGCCGGTTATTCTCAATTGTTCGGTTGAGAACATTCTGAGCAACGCCTTGTTCTCACATTCAGACAAAATGCGAGGGTCTATCTTGTCTGGCCTTTGGGTCACAAGAATCAAAAAGAGTCCGTATTTTCTTCCTTCCGAGGCAATAGACCTAAATTGTTCAAGCACTGATTTCTCAGATTTCGACCGAGTCTCCGTAGGAATTAGGTTGTGAGCTTCATCCAGAACTATGAAAGTGGGCACTCGGCGATCATTTTCCGGTGAAGTCTTCATTGTACTTCGCCATTCTTCTCTTGACCTGGTCCATTCAGCATCCAAAATTGAATTGACTACCAAGCCGCGCGACTCCTTTGATGTCACAGATACCAAGTCGATTACTTCCAATCTGGCTTCGCCGACTTCTGGAATCCTAAGCCCCTTTGTTATGATGCCTTCAGCTAGAAACTGATATGCCTTTGAGAAGTAGTAATTCCAAACATTTGCAGAAGCAAATCTCTCGGCTACAATGGCTCGATCAGAAAACGAATCCAGACCTTCGCTCAAAAAATCCGAAGTCATTGATGGCCACCATACGTCAAGGCTTTGGGGCACTCCATCTTCGTCCTTCGCAATACTACCTTCGTCTCGGGCACTCCGAACTCTCTTTGTAACATCGGACCATTTCTCTTTGAATTCAGCACAGTTGGATTCTGTGGGAAGCTTCCCAGTACGGTTGTTCCTGTCGTACTGCGGGTTCTTCCAAAGGGTTTCGTCGATTTGCGAGACTTTGAAAAAGTCTCCGTTTGGATCCAGAATCAGGCATCGGGCTCTAGTCTGAATAATTATCTCCTCCACCAGTCTGCCAAGAAAGAACGACTTGCCCGAGCCACTGGGTGCAATGATGATAGTGTGCGTAGCAAGGTTACCTGCATCCACTTGAACTAGATCTTCAATAGATTGTTCACCCGGACTAGGATTTTTCTTCAACCAATACTTTGGTTCATGGTTAGCTGTCACAGCCCATCCGAGTGTCAAATCGCCTTTGGACATGTCCAATCTACACTTGCATTCGTAGTCTTTATTTTATTTCTT
>JAKAPU010000178.1:5205-5556 GCA_021806865.1 archaeon | reverse complement strand
GATCTATTGTTTCCTTCGTAGCTTTTCTCCAAGCAGTTCTTACCTCTTTCTCTTCCCTTCCTCCGAGCGGAACTGGATAGAGCCACTTTTCAAGTGATACACGATCTGGGAGCAACTCCAGATTCCTAACTAGAAATCCAGCGTCAGCAAGTTCTTGTCGCCACTCATTGGCAGTGCGTGCCCTTACGTGCGTAGAATCACGCAGTTGCTCGATCTTGTTTGCAAACTCTTGCCCTCCTTCCTGCGGTGACATGTCAACAATGCAAAGGCATCCATCCTTTCGTAGAACTCTTCTCGCCTCACTGAGGAACAACGGTACGTCTGTGAAATGATGTGCAGCTCGACAGATCG
>JAKAPU010000178.1:0-5195 GCA_021806865.1 archaeon | reverse complement strand
GGGAAGTTTCTTGCAAGCATCAGCGTACTCAAACCTGATGTTCTTAATTCCACGCTCAGATGCAAGCTTTCTTGCCTCTTGGAGCATTTCCTCAGTAATGTCGGCGGCTACTACTTCCTTCACAAGTGGCGCAAACTCGATAGCAGTGAAACCCGTACCAGTGGCGACATCAAGCACAACATCACTTTTCGCTGGCTTCGCAAGCTCAATCAACAGAGCAAGATCTGAGCCCCTCGCGTGGCTTTCGCTCTTTGCGTATCCCTCCGCGTGCTTGGAGAAGAATTCTTTTGCAGAGTCCGATCCGCTCATGAGAATTTACGTTCGAATCTTCGGAAGGACTGTACTTATCGGTATCGCGCACGTCATGCAAGATTCTGGAAACAGTATCCAGCTCATAACAGACAATGCGTTCTTGGTTTCAAGCAGAGAAGTAAGCAAATCTTGGAACTACTCCATCAGCTCAAAGTATAGGCTTGTCGAGGTTCAATCTGTCACTCTCAAGTTAGCACTCGTGTTTCATTTCCGATAAATCCGTGAGAACACAATGCCTAGCAGAGGTCCGACTAAACCGGCAACAACACCTCCGACAATAGGTGCAAATTGTTCCAGATGTAGAACCTGAAGCAAGGTGAGCGTCAAGAAAATCACTGCGAATATTATCAAAAACCACAGTATCATGACACCCAGAATTCGCTGGTTCATGTCGTCCTATCGATAAGCGGCAATAGTTAAGGACTGTATGCAATTCTCAGTATTGAGAACAATTAGACTTCAGCTCATCTCGACTCTATGAGTGCGTGAAACGGTCATGTCATAAGTGAGTTATCGTGCTGGCTCAGTTGCAGAAGGCTCACGAACCAGATGTTCCTGTCGTTTCGTTTGGTTCCTTCGATTCCAGTCTGGACAATCTCGCCTGAAGGTCGTTCACCTTGTTGGTGTAATCCCAAAGTACAGCTATCACGATTGCCACAAAGAACAGGTTGAATATCGAGCCAGTGAAAGCCATCGCGATCAGCCCCACCACGACGCTCACAAAGCCAATGCCCAACGTTTCCCAGTTTGTGGATTTTGGCATACGATTTGGAGTGTAATCCAAATATTTAATGAAGTGAGAAGATATCAAGCGCAGGAACCAAGGTCAGCTCTGCAAACGGTTATTGGGTTCTTTCATCCACCAAGATCACAGAGTCATCTTGACACAAACGACGCTCGACGAGCAGGCAAGCGAACGAATCGAGTGCAAGTTTTGTCTCATCACTAAACATTCCCTTGAAGCTACCATAGTCTTTGAGAACGCTGCCACTGTCGTGTTTCTTGACAGAAGGCCACTTTTCCCTGGCCATTGTCTCGTTGTACCTCGCGAGCATTATCAGACATTAGGAGATCTGCCTGCGGATCTTGTCGGCACTCTATTCGAGAGCGTCCAAATTGTTTCCAGGGCCGTCGAGAGCGGGATGAAAGCGCAAGGAACCTTTGTTGGGATTAACAACAAGATAAGCCAGAGCGTTCCACACATCCATGTACATGTGGTTCCTCGGCGAGCGAAGGACGGCCTCAGGGGATTTTTCTGGCCTCGTGGGAAGTACTCGAACCAGGAAGAAGAGCTCCACGCGAGAGATGCGATCAGAAATGAGATTGAGAAGCTGAAGGGCAAAAACTGATTTGCGCTCTTTCCAGTGTAACTAGAGGAACGGATGTCTTTGAATTGGAGAGATTCCTGTATTCTCTGGAAATGAAATGGTCTCTTATGCCGGTGTAAGATTCCTCTATATTGTCAAAACAATTCAATTCATCGGACTAGACAAATTTCACTTACGAGCTTATCGATTGAAAACATGCCAGGTAGCCCGTCTTAGTAGGGGATAGAGTCGGCAGACTTTTCTTTCAAGAATTGGAACAAGAGAGGGAATGACGCGTATTCTGAGAGCGCTGGCAGCAGGCTGAGGACTGCCATCAGGTCTCCGGAGCCATTGAAACCGCAGATCGAGCAGGCAGCCCAGCAAATCCAGGTCCAGATCTCAAAGTTGAATTCGATATCTTCGAAACTTCGTGAGAAGGACGCAGCAATCTTCGCGAAGGTTGTCACCTTGGTTCAGAAGAGGGACACCGCGCACGCGAACATGCTTGCAAACGAACTCACAGAGATACGCAAGATGAGCAAGATGGTCACCCATGCGAAACTTGCATTCGAGCAGATAGAGCTCAGGTTGAACACGATCAAGGACGTTGGAGAGATCGCAGTAATTCTCTCGCCCGCGGTCGGCATCATGAAGACCCTTGGGCCGGACTTGAGTAACGTCGTGCCAAACGCGCAGAACGAAATCGGCGAGCTCTCGGGACTCTTGAACAACATTCTCGTGGATGCAGGCCAGCTGTCTTCAACCTCAATCAACTTTGAGACGGCAAACGAGGAGGCAGATCATATCCTCATGGAGGCAAGCGCAGCCGCAGAGCTTTCGATGAGAGAGAAATTCCCGGACATTCCGGACTCTCTCCCCACACCTGCGAGAAGGTACGAGGAAGCCATCTAGAAACGAGATGGCACTCAGATTTTTCAGCTCAAGATTGTAAGTGTCAATCTTGGCTCCCTCCCTTTTTAGATGAAACCTGTTTACTAGAATAGATGAAACATCCTTCTGTCGTTGGGAGGACGAATACTCAGGAGCGCTTTTGACTCTGCTGTCTTCTCTGTCTTGATGGCTTTTTTCTTTGTGTAGTATAACTCAATGAAGTAGAAAGCGTACGCGCCAATGAAACTTCCTCCCATCATGGCAGAGTTTGCATTGTTCAGGAAGCTAGAAAGCATGAACTCGAAACCTCCTAGCCCTGTCGAGAGCACGAAGAAAAGGCGAGAATTGAAGCAATCCTCACAGGAGTTTCTTCCTTGCACTGCCCACTCCGAGAATGATTAGAATCACAGCCACGATGTTTACAAATGGAAATACAAAGAGAATTGCGCCTATTTTGAATATTGACTCGTTGTATCTTGATCCCATCCTCCACACCCCGAGGATCGCGCCTCCAA
Organism: archaeon; assembly: GCA_021806865.1. The sequence continues at coordinate 2,170 of JAKAPU010000178.1, read as the reverse complement.
TTATCCCCACTATTGCTGCGATTCCCGCAATACCCGAGATGGCTCCCCCGAGAAGAATATAGCCCAATCCTGCTGGTAGCTGCGTAGGAGTGACCGGAGGTTGCGATGGGTTTATCGTTGCAAGGAATGGTATGAGGCCTACAAATTCAATTACTACCCCTAGGAAAACGAAAGGTACGGTTATCAGTGCCAAGAGAGTCAACGTGGACGGAGTCCCAAAGTTCGGTCTGTCGACCACTGACAGACTCTTCAACCCAAGTCTGAACTCAGCCAAGTAAATCAACTCCGTTGCACTTCCGATGATTGCCGCAATGGCAATGAAAAGCAAGAAGCTGCTCGATCTAAGTATCTCAAACGGATTTGTTGTCGGAGCATTCGGATTGCCGGTGATAAAAGAAAAAGCGAAAAAGAGACCAGATGCAAAGTCCAACGCATAGCCGGCGATTAGTCCTACGAGCATAACTATCGCCGCCAAGTATAGCTTGCTCAACGCATACCTGTCTGCTTCACCGAATGTTGGTGAGACACTAGGCATCTGGTAGGGAGTACCAGGCTGTGGGGGCGGAGCAGTGGCTTGGACGCCTTGTCCCGTTGCTCTAGTCCCGCAAGAAGGACAGAATAGAGCTGAATCTTCAAGTTGTCGGCCGCAATTGGTGCAAAATTTCACTTTCTTCCTTTCCTCACTTATTGAACAATAGGATGAAATTAGACCGAGTTTTGCCCTACTTTCGAATAGTTAGATCCAACTGCTTTATGCGGTTCTCAGATAGATAAGGCTTGAGAATTAATAATCGAAACTCGACCGAGTTGCCTAAACGTACTCGATATTAGAATATGCCTAAGGACTCTTCGATTGGGCAAGTCGAATTTGATCCCATCTTACTGCCATGAAATTCCCACTCATCGCAACCCCATAGACTATCATTGCATTTACGAAATGTGTCCATGAAATCGCATCACTATGGGTCCCAAGTGCAGCAAACCCGAGAATTATTTGAACCAACATCAGCACAACCAACGCAATCGATGCAATGCGAACAGGCCTGAAAGAAGGTTTTGAAACGAAAGAAACTATCAAGCATGCGATAGCAAGTATGAAGACTATTAACCCTAAGACAATATGTAATTCTGGTTTGATGAAATTAAATGTCAACAACCCTCCTACGACCAGCTGCAAAAAGACTGCCGCTGCAGTCGCATGAAAGAGCGCTCTCCCTGCAAACATTGCAGTCACTCACCTGTATGCCCTAATCTAATGAGGTTCGTTCAGCCTTCTTCGCAATGAGTTCAAGCGCCTTATCTGTCCCCTCCGATATGTTATCCTTCACAAACCCCAAGGCGAATCCCGGAACTCCCTTCATCTCGAAATCCCATGCTACTTCGATCTTGGTCTTGTTTTCGCCGAGTGGGCTCAGGGTTATCACTCGCGTTCCGAGCATAGGTCCCTTTCTCATAGTCAGTCTGACTGCTTTCTTCGGTTCCAGAACAAGTGTCTGCAGACTCTTCGCGTTACCTAACGGACCACGACTGATTGTGGCTTCTCTTTCAATTGTGTTCTCATTTCTGCTCAGGACCTTGACGTCCTTTAATCCCTCCCAATACTTCTGCTCCTCATTCAAGTTAGATAGTACGTCCCAAACTCGATCTATAGTCGAAGCCGCTTCTCGGTTCTTGCTTATTGTGATCAATCTGGAAACACTTTCCTGCAGTCTGGTTGCCTTTCTATTATTCCCGCTGTTACCCTCAAGGTGACATTGGAGAAGAAAACCAGCTGCCGGCCATTCTTCCACCATCGATCGATACCGTTTCTCCGTTGACAAACGATGCAAGATCAGAACAGAGCCAAGCGACAACTGCGGCAACCTCTTCGCGATTGCCAATCCTGCCCATCGGAACTCCAAATGATGCCTGCTCGCGAAATTTCGCATTTATCATTCGTTCAGTAAATATCGGTCCGGGTGCGACAACGTTCACGCGAATGTTCTGCCGAGCATAGTCCAGAGCGGCGCTCCGCGAGAGACCAATTACAGCGTGTTTTGCAGCAACGTAGCCAGCGATTCCCTTCACTCCTTGCAGACCGGCCGTAGAAGACATGTTGACTATACTCCCTCCTCCATTCTTCAACATTGCAGGTATCTCGTACTTCATGCAAAGGAAGGAACCTGTCACG
>JAKAPU010000177.1 GCA_021806865.1 archaeon | reverse complement strand
AATTTGCCTTTGCTCTCCTCGGAAGTAGATATCTAATGCGATATAGAAATCCATATATCTTGTCCAAACGACCTGTTTCAAGGAAAGCAGTAATGTCGCGAACAAGAGCAACCTGCGCGGACGATCCGCGCGAAGGATTTGCAAGTCACCCACAAGGAGCCCCAAGGGGATTCTTGCTGTATTACATCCTACACAGGGTTGCTACGGAACCAATTCATGGATACGAAATCTTACAGGATATAGAGAGCAGAACTGAAGGTGCATGGAGGCCGGGACCAGGTTCGGTCTATCCGATGTTGAAAAGGATGGTAAAGCACGGATGGATCAAAGCCGATTCAGTTCGTGAATCAGAGACTGATCAGCGGGTCTATAGGATAACCCCAAAGGGCCAAAAGCATCTGACTGAGGCAAAGAAGATGTTTGTCGAGATGGGAAAAAAGTGGAGCTCATTTCGTAGAATATTCATCGACATGATAGAACCTAAGGACATTGGTGGATTCATTGTGGACGGAACAAAATCACAATTTCAGATGACTCGAGAGACCGTAGAGTCAAAGATTAGTTACATTCCGCCAACCGAAGCACGATTTATTCTAAGAGAATACGCTCTAAACCTCGAACGACAGACAGAATGGTGCAATTCACTCTTGAAAAAGCTACAAGCCAGCGAGCGTGCGGACGTTAGAGATTCCTCGATCACGTTAATGCCAAAGTCTCGTTGAATCTCCAGCCAATTTGCAATTGATTTAGTGGTTAGGAAGGAATGAAAATGTCAGAAATGCAAGAAGTAATGGAAAGGGAAGAAAAGGTAGAAAAAGTTTCGAAAATCGTTGACGTAGAAAATCTCTCAAAGACTTTCGGCAAACTCAAGGCCGTAGATGGAATCTCTTTCGACATAAAGGAAGGAGAGATCTTCGGCTTTCTCGGCCCCAACGGAGCTGGAAAGAGCACGACCATCAATATGCTGACCACTCTCTTGAAGCCGACTTCTGGCAAGGCAACCATTGTGGGCTACGACATTCACAAGCAATCAAATGAAGTGCGCAGGAACGTCGGTGTGGTGCCGCAGGAATACACTGCAGATGAAGACTTGACGGGACTCCAGAACATACTCCTCTGCGCAGATTTGTACGGACTGCCAAGAAGCAACTCAAAGCCTCACGCAATGGAACTTCTCAAACTCGTAGAACTCGAAGATGCCGCGAACAGAAAAGTGAGCACATACTCCGGTGGGATGCGAAGACGACTCGAGCTTGCTTCTGGTCTGATCAACTATCCGAGATTGCTCTTTCTCGACGAACCGACTCTTGGTCTGGACGTGCAGACACGCGCCGCTGTTTGGAAGTATATCAGGATGCTAAAGGAGGAATATCACATGACACTGTTTCTGACAACTCACTACCTCGAAGAGGCCGACTCGCTTTGCGATAGGATCGCGATCATAGACCACGGGCACATAATCAAGATTGGCACGCCCGAACAGTTGAAGGCTAGCATCGGGGGAGACGTAATCGATGTCGGGGTGAAGGAAGACGCGCCTGACATCTCCTCGGATATCGCCAAGCTTAAACTTGTGAAGGATGTCAAAAAGAGTGCCAACGAGTACAGGATAAAAGCTGAACTCGGTGAGGAAGCCTCGCCTCAGATCATGGACCTCATACGGTCAAAGGGACTGCACGTGACCAAGATCTCCCTTACAAAGCCAAGTTTGGATGAGGCCTATCTTGAACTTACTGGAAGAAACATCAGGGAAGAGGAGAGCAGCAAAATGGAAATGTTCAGTCAGAGAATCACGATGATGAGAGCGAGGAGATAGATTCGCAAGAGGTAATGGAAAATGGAAAAAGAAGTTACCAGATCTGCTACTACGCAGGAAGAACAACCAGTTCCGTCAGGATCCGCGAAAGCGCCAGAGGTCAGTCCTAAGGAACAATCCACGACTTGGAGCAGTGCTCCAAAGCTGAACAAGAGCCCGCTTCACGGGTTGTGGGCGTTGACAAATCGCGATCTGATAAAGTGGTACAAGAACCCGATACAGCTATTGATCTCGCTCATCCAGCCGGTTGTCTGGCTCGGACTCTTCGGCAAAGCCCTAAACTTTGGCTCGTTCATTTCGGGGTCTGGTGCACCCCCAGCTATTGTGAACGCGTTAATGGAGAAGACATTCGGAACATCAAGCTACTTCTCATTTCTCGCCTGTGGTATGCTTGCCTTCATCATACTGTTCACATCTGCATTCAGCGGAATGTCGGTGGTCTTTGATCGACGCTTTGGATTCATGAACAAGGCACTTAGCACGCCGGTCGGACGGGGTGCGATAGTCATGGGCAAGGTCTTCCAAAGCGTAGGAAGGTCACTGATTCAGGCGGCCATTGTCCTAGGCATTGCGGTAGTACTCGGAATGGACACCACTCACATGAGCGCACTTGGAATCGCAGGCTCGTTTGTCATCCTCTTTCTGATGTCGATAGGCCTGTCATCACTCTTTGTGATGCTCGCGCTGAGGTCTAGCGAGTGGCAGACCCAGATGGCTCTGATCAACCTGCTCAACCTGCCGCTACTCTTTGCAAGCAATGCTATCTATCCGACCACTCTGATGCCCTCATGGCTACAGACTGTTGCAAAGCTGAATCCGGTGAGCTATGCGAACGATGCAGTGAGGCAGATGCTTCTCGGTGCGACAGGAGGATACAGCCTTCTCGTGGACTTCGCCGTGTTGATTGGATTCGCGGCAATTCTCTCTGCGGTGGGCATCGTGCTTTCTTGGAAGCTACTTTCCAAATAGAGCAATAAAAAAGAGAATACGGTTAGGGCAGGTTCAGCCAAGAGCCTACTCTATCCATCTTCCACCTTTTTGTTTCAACTAGCGATATCGAGTGGCTTGTGATGGTGCGATCGATCCAGTCGCAGACTGGAATTTGTGGCATTCGCGATTGCATTCCGATTCGCACAATGCTCGATTCGAGTGATGAAAACTAGTTTAAATACGCAAATCAATTTGCTTTTCGACATGAGTCGAGGGACAATCATTTTTGCTTTTGTATTGATTATCCTTTGGTATTTCTCGGCATTTTATATTGCGGCACCCCATGATGTTCACAACATGCTGTTTGGTGGTTTTGGAATGACTCACGAACAACACCACGAGCTCGGAGTGGCTCTCTTTATCGCAAGTCTAATCGTGGTACTTGTTTGGGTGGTACTTCAAAAAGATGAAAAACAAACAGAAAAGATCGCTGCCTGAGATAGGCAGATAGCGAAAAGGCTCATGTATTCCGCAAAGTCGAGCACACAGATAACAGAAAAGATCCATCGAATTTCGAGCTCGATCTACCGATTGAGCCCGATGGGAGAACCAAAAGTTCTTAGCTCCTATCTCTTGCTCGACAAGAAGGTCTCGATTGTGGATTGCGGACCTACTGCTGTAATCGATGAGTTGTTGTCGTTAGCAGTTCAGTGCGGCGTCAGACCCTCGGCCATTGACAACTTGTTGCTGACTCACATACACATTGACCACGCAGGTGGTGCAGCCAAGTTCTTGGAGAGATGCCCTAATGTGAATGCATACATTCCTGAGAGCGGATTCAAACACATGATCGATCCGTCCGCACTCAACATTTCTGCTCGGAAGGTGCTCGGCGATGAGATCTTTGACTACTGGAGACCATGCGATCCTGTCAAGGCCGAAAGAGCAAGATCGGTGAAACCGAGACAAAAACTTGATCTAGGCAAAATCCAAGTCGAGTATGTGCCAGCGACCGGTCACGCTCCTCACCATAACATCATAGTGGACGAACCGGATTCCTGCATCTTCTCAGCAGACGCTCTCGGCATATACGACAGTACAACAGACTTGATCGTGCCCACAACTCCACCACCGTCCCTGGACCTGCCTCAGTCGCTTAGAGACATCGAATTGATAGAATACTTGAATCCAACGGTTGCTTGCATGGCTCACTACGAAGAGATTAACCCAAGCAAAAGATTCTATACCTCGTTGAAAAATGTGTTCGATGTCTGGTCGCTCGCAACTCAAAGCTACGCCATCAAGGAGAACCTCGCATCGTACAGCTATGCCGATTGTGAAAGTATCTTCGGCGAGCTCGTGAAAGATCATCCACAATATAGTGCCCTCAGTGGAAGCCCGCGCGAGCAAGCTATTCGTGTAGACGTGGCAGGCCTACTTGATTATTTCGTAAAGCATCCTGCGAATGCCTAAGAAAGTACTTTGACCTGCTTTCCCTCTCTGAAAGCGTGGGTCAACTTTCTCCCTCCCTCTGATTTTTTCGAAACTCGGATTCTTGCCTTCCGACCGATTTCCTGGGTGAGCAATAGCTCGTCGTCCACATACACACTCGCCTCTGTCCCAACCGTATCAGAATCCAAGAGAAGTTCGACGTAGTTTCCCTTTTCCTTGTGGTTGAAATCCAGGCTTTCACCGCCACTCCTCTTTTCTGCCTTTTTCGGCCTGACGTCTATGGAAACAGATAGCATCTGCTCGAACTCCTTGATCTGCGTACCTCCCTTTCCTATGACTCGAGGTATCACTGACTCATCCAAGAGTACCTCAACAGACGTGGGAGAAAGCACCTTTACCTCCGCTTCAGGATCAAACTTTTTGAAAACTTGGAGAACGCGTTCGCCAGCAAGCTTCTCTATGCCCGTTTCCTTGCGACCACCTCTAGATTCGATTTCTTCAACGGGTATCACTACGTTTTCCTCGCCATAGGTGTAGATTTCATACGCGAGTTTTCCAGTTTCAAAGTCGCGCACTTCTACGACAGGTCTTGCAAGATCTTGCTCGATCATTCCACTGGGCACCTTAACCACTAAGTTCAGTTCCAGTACCCGCTCGATCTTTCCGGCTCGCACGAATATCACAGTATCCACTATGTGGGGGATCATTCCCAGTTCTATTCTGCTCATGAACCGCTGTACGGCGCTTACCGGATCGCTGGCGTGAACCACACCAACCATGCCAACACCGGCAAGGCGCATATCGGAAAATATCTCAAAATCTCTTGTCTTTCTTACTTCGTCGAAAATTGTGTAGTCTGGCCGAACCAGAAGCAAGATTTCTGCGGTCTTTTCGAAATCACCCTCGAGCGCTCCGTACTGTGTCACACCCTTGGCGACCTGAAGGTCTTTCGGCGATTCGAAGGTCTTTACCACTTTTCGCCTATCAAGATAGAAATCGGCCAAACTGCTTGCAAGTGTGGATTTTCCAGAGCCAGGGGGCCCCGCGATGATCACGCCCTCTGCTTTGCTTGCGAGGCGCTGGATGAGTTTCTCAGGTGCGTGGTAGTCGGCGAGGGTCATTCTGACCAGCGGTTTTACGATGGTCAGTTCGAGTCCGTCGGAAAAAGGCGGCCTTGCGATAGCGATTCTGTACTGCCCAAACTGGATCACGGTTGCTCCGCTTCTGCTTATCTCCACAGAACCTTGGGAAGAAATCCGCGCAGCTTCGGAGATTTCCTTGGCGATCTGTTCAAGATCGTCTCTTCGAAGAATTTCATCAGAAATAGGAGAGTAATCGAAACTTCCAGGCATACCGCGCTTTGCATACGGTAGATCGGAA
>JAKAPU010000176.1 GCA_021806865.1 archaeon | reverse complement strand
GTTTGGCAAGGATGATAAAGGTCAGAAAGCGCGTTGATCACAGGAACTGGTGCGGCATGGGCATATGTTTCTAGAGTTGAATGTGAATTTACTCTTGCAGCTATTGCGTGACAGAACGAGGATAGGGCTCTGGCCGTGTCTTCCGGTGTCTCACCCCGTGATGACTGCATATCTTTAGTGCTCAGTACTACTGCATGTCCGCCGAGTTCATACATTGCCACTTCGAACGACACCCTGGTTCTGGTACTGGGTTTTTCGAATAGGAGCGCGAGCGACGTGCCCGGAATTTGGTGAGCAAAGCGCCTTGTCTCTCTCTCGGTCTTAAATGTATCGGCCAAGTTCAGAATGGCCCTGAACTCTGAAGGCGAAAACTCTGCTAGAGACAGCAGATCCTTCGAAAACCCTGCTGGTCCTTCATTCGCGTATTCTGTCACTTTGGAATAACTCCTCTCATCTTCTTCTTTGCCTTTTGTCTGCACTCTGAGATTAGGTCTGTGAGTGTGGAAAAGGTTCGTGCAACTTCGTCCATTCTAATCACAACAATGGTGTCGGTGAAGCAACTAACAGTATCCTCTATGTTCACATGGTTTTCGGCTATCTTCATGTAGATTGAAAGAACCACACCAGGAGTGCGCACTATCTCTGCTGGGCTGTGGACGATTATTGCAGCCAAATCGGATTGTTCGTCTAACACATCATCGTCATTGAATTTTTTGTGAATTTCCTCTAGCAACTTCTGGTCAAAAATCATCGTGATTGCAGAGTTGCTCTCCGAGATTTGCAGGAATTCTTCCTGGTAAGTTGCCATTATTGATCGTGCGGCTTCGAGAGCACGCTTGCTCTTTTCCAGATTAAGCTTTGCGACGTCGGTTCTGACATTTACGACACTATTGGCCAGGACATTCTCTATTCCGCCTTGGGCCATTTGTATGCGGGGCTTTACTCGTTTCACCGAAGTAACCAGCGATTCAAAGTTAACCTTCCTTCCGAGCCCGTGTTCAACTTTGGGTTTGATCAGACGCGCTATGGCGGTGTAGTTGCCATATCTTCTGCTGAGTGCATCTTGCAGAGACAGATCGTCATTGATTACATCTTTGACGATTTTTGATATCGGAGTTGCGTTGACCAATTTCGGTCATCACTGACTGATACCGTTAGTGTTGACCGCAAGTTATAAAAGAGTATTGCAAGAGAGGATTCACGAGATAACGAATCAGTTGTCCGATAAAGTAGTACTAGCATACTCTGGAGGCCTTGACACTTCAGTCTCAATAAAGTGGATCAAGGAAAAATATGGAATGGATGTCGTGACGTGCACTGTCGATATTGGCCAGAAAGAAGATCTTCGAGGAATTGGAGACCGGGCCAAGAAGATAGGAGCAGTAAATCACTACCCAATCGATGCAAAGGAAGAATTCGCAAGAGAGTATGTCTGCAGAAGCATCAAGGCCAACAGCATGTATGAAGGACTGTACCCGCTAAGCACTGCACTTGCGAGACCGTTGCTTGCAGAAAAGCTAGTCCAGGTCGCAGAAAAAGAAGGCGCTGTTGCCGTGGCCCATGGTTGCACTGGCAAGGGCAACGATCAGGTAAGATTCGACGTAACAGTAAAGGCCATGAATCCAAGTCTGAGAGTAATCGCACCGGTCAGAGAATGGAACATGAACCGGGAGGATGAGATCAAGTACGCTCAGAAGAATAACATTCCAGTTAAACTGAGCAAGTCGATCTACTCAACGGATCAAAACTTGTGGGGGAGATCGATAGAAAGTGGTCCGCTCGAAGATCCGTTCACAGAGCCGCCGGAAGATGCGTTCGAATGGGTCGTGCCAGCAAAGAATGCCCCAGACACACCAGAATATGTGGAAATTGGCTTCGAGAAGGGAGTCCCAGTGAGTGTGGATGGAAAAAAGACTTCGCTTGTAGATCTGATTCACTATGTCAATCAGAAAGCCGGATTGAACGGGTTCGGTGCAGTAGACCACATCGAAGATAGACTCGTGGGAATAAAATCGAGAGAGGTTTACGAGGTACCTGCCGCACTGACATTAATAGCGGCTCACAAGGACTTGGAAAAACTTGTTCTCACTCGTCATGAGCTAACGTTCAAGAATAAAGTGGAAGAGGAATGGTCCTGGCTTGTGTATGCAGGATTGTGGCAAGAGCCACTAAGAACTGCGCTAGATTCCTTCATAGAAGTAACACAGCAAAGAGTAAACGGCACTGTCCGCGTGAAATTCTACAAGGGTGGGATGCGAATAGTCGGTCGCAAATCCGAGGACTCTCTGTATCAGCACAAACTGTCCACTTATGACGCTACATCGACTTTCGATCAAAAAGCGGCGGTAGGATTCATCGACCTATGGGGGCTTCCATCCATCGTCGCAAACGAAAAGATCTCGGCCAATGCAAGAAAGAAGAAAGCTCAGATTGCAGTTGCAAAGACGTTGCCGAAGAAGCGGGCGACCTAATACAGCTTCTCTAAGCAACAAAATGTCAAAACAACGACTCTTAATCCAAGGTGTAGTTCATTCACAAACTCGGAGTGATGGTGTACTGCAAAAAAAGGATATACTACACGAAGGACGATTAGGGAGGTTCTCCCAGAGCGCAGCGAAGTACACCTCATCAATAGACATCGATCCGCGGCTCCTCCCTGCCGTCGTCGCGATCAATATGGCCCATGTGATCATGCTATCAGAAAAATCGGTGCTTTTGCAAGAAGAGGCTGCTGAGCTTGTGCACTGCCTTGGAAAGATTCCAAACGGCCTCGAGATGAAAGAGAGTTTGGAAGATGTTCACATGAACGTGGAAGACTATGTGATCTCGCGGCTGGGCAATGATAAGGGTGGCATGCTCAATCTCGGCAAGAGTCGCAACGATCAAGTTGCTACAGCATTAAGAATTGTATTGAGAAATCAACTCGTAGGGTTGGGATCGGCGGCTGTCTCGCTCCAAAAATCGCTGCTTTCGCAAGCAACAAAGAATAACGCTGTAATCATGCCAGGTTACACCCATTTACAGAGAGCGCAGCCCGTCACTGTCGGTCATCATCTTCTCGCTCACTTTGATGCGCTCGACAGAGATTTTGCAAGACTTGTTGACTGCTATCTCAGAGTTAACCGGTCTCCAATGGGATCCGGAGCTCTCGCTTCAACCGGCATCCCAGTAGATCGAACACGAGTGGCGGATCTTCTCGGATTCGATTCATTAATGCAAAATTCGCTGGATGCAGTCTCTTCCAGAGACTTTGCGACTGAAGCTATCTATGTTTGCACACAGATAATGACCGATCTCAGCAGGCTCGCAGAAGAAATTGTGATCTGGACGACCAAGGAGTTCTCTTTCGCTGAGATCTCAGACAGACACGCTTCAACTTCGAGCATGATGCCTCAGAAAAAAAATGCGGTTGTTCCAGAGATATTCCGAGCTAAGGCAAGTCAAGTCCTCGGGGATCTCGTCGGCTCTCTTGGTATAATCAAATCACTTCCGTTGAGCTACAATCTTGACTTGCAGGAATTGACTAGAAATCTCTGGGGCGCTGTTGACAAAACCACAGAATCTCTCGAAATGCTTTCGGAATTGATCAGCGAGATCAAGTTCAATTCCAAGATCTTGGAAGAAGCGTCCTCAGAAGACGATTTTCTCTACGCGACGGAACTCGCAGATTTCCTTGTAGTGAGATTCAAAGTGCCATTCAGGGAAGCCCATAATCGTGTGGGAGCTCTAGTGAGGTACTGCTCCAAGGAGCTGAAACTTTCTTCGAAGCAGTTCAGGAGTTTGGATGAGGCTATGCTCTCCAGGATTCTGGGTGTGAAAATCACGGCCAAGGAGCTGGAAGAAGTCGTGGAACCTTCGAGGGTTCTCTCGAGAAGAACTTCTGTTGGTTCGCCAAATCCAAAGATGGTGAAGAAGGAGTGTAATTCAAGACTATTGGCGATAGCAAATCACGAAGGCACTCTCGCGTCATTTAGAGCGAAAATCGAGGAATCGCAGAGAGCTCTTCGAAATGCGGCAAGTCGATTGGAGAAGTACGCTGTTGTCAAGAAGAATGAATCAATCAACAATCGTCAGAAGGAGGTGAAAGAGTAGATAATGGAGGCAAAATGCTTGGAATGTGATGCGGCAGTACACATTGAGGATGATGCGGTCATCGGAGAAATAGTGACATGTCCGGACTGTGGTGCAGACTACGAAGTTGCTTCGCTGAATAACGGAACAGTCACGATCAAGGCCGCAGAGAGCGTAAAGGAAGATTGGGGAGAGTGAAACTAGTTGACTACAAACAAACTCGGGATATTATTTGACCGAATAAGGTGGGAAGAGAAAGAGCTGGGTCGCCAGCTCGAGATGCGTGGCGTATCGTATGATATGATCGACGCAAAGATGCAGGTGCTCCCTCTGGACTCTTCAAAGCTACCATCTGTTCCAGAAAGAGTTCTGAACCGCTGCGTCAGCTACTATCGCGGTCAAAATATCACTGCTGTGTACGAAGCACATGGGATTTCGGTCATCAACTCAAGTAAGATTCTCGAAGCGTGTGGAAACAAACTACTCACAAGTCAGATACTGGCAAAACACGGGATTCCAACACCACGAACCATCGCCGCCTTCTCTGCGGAATCGGCGATGCAAGCTGTCGAAACAGCGGGCTTTCCATGCGTAATGAAGCCCATAGTGGGGAGCTGGGGCAGACAGGTTGTGCCGATCCGGGACAAAGAAATTGCAGAGGCTATGATCGAAATGCGCGATCAGCAGACCGATTCAATGCAAACAATATTCTACGTTCAAGAGATGATCAAGAGGCCACCAAGAGACATCAGATGCATAGCGGTTGGAGAGGAGATCGTAGCTTCTGTCTATCGGTATGCTTCGCCAGATAACTGGAAAACTAATGTTGCTCTAGGCGGACACACAGAGCCATGCAAACTCACTCCCGAGCTAGAAGAGATTCTAATGAAGACAGTAGACGTGATCGGCAAAGGTGTTGTCGGGGTCGATTTGATGGAGCGCGGCGATTCTGATTATGTAGTACACGAAGTGAATGGTACAGTAGAATTCAAAGGCGCACAGCTAGCCACGTCTACGAGCATTGCCGGACGGATCGCAGACTACTTTGCATCTTCACACGAAGATTTCAACAAAGAGACCGTCTGCATTTAGCTCGAACTTTCCCAGAATCCGCATAAACACCTTCAAGGAGAAATTTTTAATGTTGGAAAAAGGCTCACTTTCTTCGTAATTAAATTGTCATCCACCGTAGTTAGAAGCGTGGTTGAAACTTCCGAAGAAAGAATGGTAGGAAAGAACATCAAACCACGAAAGGATCTTCAACTTCTCAGGGGTGCGGGAACATACACTGATGATTTGAAACTTCCTAACATGCTGTTTGCAGCCTTCCTACGCAGCCCGTATGCCCATGCTAGGATTAAGAACATCGACGTTTCAAAGGCTCAGGAGCTGCCTGGTGTGGTTTACATCCTTACTGGTCGAGAGACTGCTAGGCAGCTCGTAAGCTGGATGGCTCTGCCTGGTCTCAGGACTCCGGAACGTCTTTCGCTCGCAACCGACAAAGTCCGATTTGTTGGTGAACCAGTCGT
>JAKAPU010000175.1 GCA_021806865.1 archaeon | reverse complement strand
GGACGGGGCCCTTTTAAATAGACACAGGAGTTCAATAAAGCTCACAGAATTCATACACATCTCAATGGTATCATAGATCTCTCATTACAGGAAACCATTGAACCCATATCAAAAGCTGGATTCCTTGGCAACAGTATGCCGAAAAAAGAGGGTTACGGGCCCACGTGCGGGCTCTTTATCGTTATGTCCTTAAGAAGATCAAGCATAGGGCGCCCTTGTTTATATTCCTCTCAAGCAAGGATGGCTCGGGATTGAAGCCATGAGGACTGGTTCGGTAGGGAACAGAAACGCGGAAGATATGGTAAACACCCTCGTGGAACCAAAGCGAACAGTGATTTCTTCTGTCAGGACGCGTCTTCTGTCGTTGGGTTTTTCAGAAGAGGTCGAGTATGATTCAATTAACATTGAACCTGTGCTGATATACAACAAGGCCGAGCAGGTGGTGCTGCTGAAACACAAGTGGGAGGTTGTTGCTCTGGTTCCCCTAAGAACCGCGAATGCGAACTACGAATCGGTCAAAGATCTTGTGAGTCTGGACGAAGAAGGGAGTAGATGGTTGCGATTTGATTTGCCTTCGAGTCAGGACACACTCTTTTCAATGTTGGCTGCAGACTAGCTGCGTTGATCATTTCACGCGGGTAAGCAAGACGGGCAACAATTTCGGGCCAAAGAGTTACGGTCTGCTGTCTGAAAATTTAAATAGAATAATTCTTTGAAACTCTGAGGGTTCAAGTTCTCGAAATCCAGCGCTGAGCCGATCAAGCTTGTTCTTGAAGACGGCAAGTCTTTCGACGGCTTTTCGTTCGGGCGTTATCCAAAACAGCCAGTTGTTGGCGAAGTGGTCTTTAATACTGGCATGGTTGGTTATACTGAAACACTCACAGATCCTTCGTACTCTGGTCAGCTAGTTTGCTTCACGTATCCTCTGGTCGGGAATTATGGCGTTCCAGATTATGTCTCAGATGAAAACAAAATCCTGAAGAATTTCGAGTCTGGGAAAATTCAGTCAAAAGCGGTTATAGCAAACAACGTCTCAAAATCGCCCTCTCATCACGAATTTACAAAAACCCTGAGTGGCTGGATGAACGAAGAGGCTATCTCGGGAATCGAGGGAGTCGATACAAGGGAGCTCACTCTTCATCTCAGGGAGAGGGGCGTAATGATGGGCGCGGTTGCTTCAACAGAGGCCCAAGCAAATGCTGCTTTGGGGCTGGTCCAAAATTATTCGAGCATAAACTTCTACGATGTTGTGAGCACAAAAGCACCAATCACGTATGGTAAGAATTCGCGTGGAAGTATTGCTCTCATTGATTGCGGAGCGAAATTGAACATTGTTCGTAGCCTAGTATTGAGGGGCTTTGAAGTGGTGGTTCTTCCGTATAATACAAAGCGCAGCGAACTCCCCAAATGCAGCGGTGTAGTTTTCAGCAACGGCCCTGGCGACCCCAAAACTTGCGGTCCCGCAGTGGACCTGGCAAGGCAAACGGTGGATGAAGGAATACCAACGCTTGGCATTTGTCTGGGAACCCAGATCATTGCCCTTTCTCAGGGGGCTGATACTTTCAAGCTCAAGTACGGACACAGAGGGCAAAACAAACCCTGTATCGATTTGCTCAGTGGCCGCTGTCTTGTAACAAGTCAAAATCACGGTTACTCAGTCAGCGAAGACTCATTGAAGTCCACAAGACTTCGCCCCTGGTTTATGAATGCTGACGACAAGACAATAGAGGGATTGATCCATGAAACCAAACCCTGCATATCTGTCCAGTTCCATCCTGAGGCATCGCCTGGCCCAGTAGACGCGTCCTATGTGTTTGATGTTTTCGCGGAGAAGATCGCGAAGTGGAGTTGAAGTGGCGTGCCTCTTGACAAATCAATAAAGAAAGTTCTTGTTCTTGGTAGCGGATCGATAAAGATCGGTGAAGCAGGCGAGTTCGATTACTCTGGTTCGCAGGCGCTTAAGGCTCTAAAGGAAGAAGGGATCCAGACAATCCTTGTGAACCCAAACGTCGCTACAATACAGACAGACACGAAGATGGCCGACAAAGTCTACTTCTTGCCTGTAACTGTAGAGTATGTGGAACAGGTAATCAAGCAGGAACGCCCGGATTCAATACTTCTGAGTTTTGGAGGTCAGACTGCTCTAAATTGTGGGGTCGGGTTGGAGAAGAATGGCATACTTGCAAAATACGGTGTGCGTGTTCTTGGAACACCTGTTCGAGGGATCGAACTCACCGAAGATCGAGATCTTTTCAAGATCACAATGTCACAAACTGGTATCGATTGCCCGACCAGCGAAGCTGTTTACTCTGTTGAGGAAGCCCGAGTTGTTGCGTCAAGAATCGGGTACCCTGTGATTGTGCGCGTGGCATTCACTCTGGGCGGAAGAGGGGGTGGAGTCGCATTCAATGAGTATGATCTCGACATAATAGTCGAGAAGGGATTAGCAAACAGCCTAGTTCACCAAGTCTTGATTGAAGAGTACGTTGGTTCATGGAAGCAAATAGAGTACGAGGTGATGCGCGATTCCAAGGATAATGCAATTACGATATGCAATATGGAAAATGTTCTCGCAATGCGGGTTCACACAGGAGACAACACGGTCGTCGCCCCATCGCAGACACTTTCAAACCAAGAGTTTCACTTTTTGCGCGAGATTTCGATCCGAGCAGCGCGTGCGGTCGGCATAGTTGGAGAATGCAACATCCAGTTCGCACTTGACACGAAATCCAAGCGGTATTATGCAATCGAGATCAACGCGAGACTATCCAGATCCTCTGCACTTGCTTCGAAGGCTACTGGCTATCCAATTGCCTACGTTGCGGCAAAAATCGCCCTCGGTTACTCGCTGGATGAATTAACAAACAAAGTCACGGGAATCACATCAGCTTGCTTTGAGCCAGCGTTGGACTACATCGTGGTGAAGATGCCGCGTTTTGATTTCAGAAAATTCGAAAGAGTGCGGCGCGAGCTTGG
This sequence comes from archaeon, assembly GCA_021806865.1. Next base: position 2,673 of record JAKAPU010000175.1, on the reverse strand, counting down.
CAGCCAAATGAAATCAGTCGGCGAGGTCATGGCAATCGGAAGGTCATTTGAAGAAGCAATTCAGAAGGCCATTCGAATGATCGACATCGGTCGCGACGGCTTGCTTGACTACAAACGGCTTGGTTCGGTTGAACTGTTGGAAAATGCGCTAGTCCATCCGACAGACGCAATACTGTTTCACGTTGCCGAAGCACTTGCAAACGGGTTCTCTGTAGAAGATATTAACCGACTAACTTGGATTGATACTTGGTTCATTTCCGGTCTGAAGAACATAGTTGACCACGATCTCAGTCTCGCAGAAATAGCAGAAACAGGAAAACCCATCGACGCTCCGACTCTGAAGAGATCCAAGGAGCTCGGGTTCTCAGATTCTTGGATTTCAAAGAGATTGAAGATTTCCGAAGCGAAGGTCAGGGAATTGCGCCACGCAAACACAATTGTTCCCTACGTCAAGCAGGTGGATAGTCTGGCTGCTGAATGGCCGGCCAAAACTAATTACCTTTACACGAGCTACGACGGAAGACAACATAACGTCTCTTTCGAAAACGGCAGCAACAAGATCATGGTGCTGGGTGCCGGCTGCTACAGAATAGGCAGCTCTGTTGAATTCGACTGGGGCACCATGAATATGGTCTGGGGCATCCAGAAACGTGGATTTGAAGTCATAGTGGTAAACTGCAATCCTGAAACAGTCTCCACTGACTATGACATGAGTGACCGACTTTATTTCGAGGAACTGACGCTCGAAAGAGTCCTCGACATCTACGAAACAGAAAGGCCGTATGGGATTGTCTGCTGCGTAGGTGGGCAGACAGCAAATAACCTCATTCCGAAACTGGCAGCACAGGGTGCAAAAGTACTTGGGACATCGCCTGAAGACCTTGACCGAGCTGAGGACCGGGCAAAATTCTCGGATCTTCTTGATAAAATAGGAATCTCCCAACCAAAATGGGTTGAGGTCACTTCCGTTGACCGAGCGGCAGAGTTCGCTGAAGAGAACTATCCAGTGATCCTGAGGCCTTCGTATGTACTAAGCGGCGCTGCAATGAGAGTGATCTGGACGCAGAAACAATTAGAGGAGTTTCTATTGCGAGCAGCAGAAGTTTCTCCGGATCATCCTCTGGTTGTCAGCAAGTTCATTCAAAACGCCAAGGAAGCGGAAGTCGATGCCGTCAGCGATGGCGAGAATGTCCTGATTGGTGCGATTCTTGAGCACGTAGAGAAAGCAGGAGTTCATTCTGGGGATGCTACGATGCGGATCCCAGCCGAAGGACTGAGTACAGAGGTACAGTCGAAAATAATCGATTTCACAGAGAGGATAGCAAAGGCACTGAAGATTCGGGGACCATTCAATGTACAGTACATTGTGAAAGCGGGGGAGGTACTAGTAATCGAATGCAACCTCAGAGCTTCACGATCGATGCCATTTGTGTCGAAGATGAATGGAATAAATCTACTTGATGCCGGCGCCGATGCGGTTCTCGGCAATTCGATTGCAAAGTACCTTGAAATGCGGGCGCCAGCGTTCAAAGTTGGAGTGAAAATACCGCAGTTCTCATTCATGCAGTTAGAGGGCGCAGATCCCATGCTCGGTGTAGAGATGCAGTCTACGGGCGAGGTCGCCTGCTTTGGAGAGACTTTCTTTGACGCTTACTGCAAAGCTCTTGCTTCTTCGGGCTACAAAATTCCAATGCAGGGTAATGTCCTGTTCAGTGTGGGAGGAACGGAGTTGAAAAAACGTACATTGAACTCGGTACGAAAACTTGCGGAGATGGGATACAAGATCTTTGCAACAGAACACACAGCCGAATTTCTTGCAAAACACGGGCTCGAAGACGTTACCGTCCTTTACAAGATGATGGAGAAGGAGAGGCAGCCAAACATCAGCGACTACCTAGCCAATAGAAAAATCGACCTTATCATCAACATCCCAAGCAGCATGGCGCTAGAGAAATTCGCGGATATGCAGGAAGACGATTACAAGATCAGACGGAAAGCAGTAGAGCTTGGGATTCCAGTGCTGACTAATGTTGAGAATATTGATGTTTTCATAAAAGGTCTTGCTTGGCTCAGGTCGAGAGAGATAACCATAGCGCCGTTGAGCTAAGTCATAAGAGATTAGGGCGGAGGAGGTGATGCCTTCTCTTCTTCTCCACGCATCAGCTTCTCGAACGACCTCTGTGAGAAGTACTGCTCGTAAAGAGAGATATGCTTGTCTTCTAGTCCCATTAGATACTCGTGGATTCTCTGGGCAGCATTTCTACCGGAGCCCATTGCTCTTACCACCAGTGTTTCGCCAGTGGTGACATCCCCGCTTGCAAAAACGGCCGTCATGGATGTCTTGAAGCAATCATCCACGAGGATTGAGTTCTTCTTCCCTGTTTTGAGGCCTATCTTTTTTTGCAAGAAGGAATCTGGGCCTCGTCCTACGGCCAGCAAGACAGTAGTGCATTTTATCGTGAATTCTTTTCCAGGACTCGGCACCGGCGAGCGCCTACCTGTTGAATCCGGCTCTCCGAGTTCCATCGCGTTCATCACTACAGAGTCGAGTCTTCCATTACGGCCAAGATATTCCTTAGGATCGGTGAGAAACTTGAACTGGACACCCTCTTCCTTTGCTTCGTCGACCATGATTGGATCTGCCGGCATTTCGTTTTCTGTTCTACGGTAAAC
>JAKAPU010000174.1 GCA_021806865.1 archaeon | reverse complement strand
AAAGATATACTGATATCAGTCCTTGCAGAGGTTCGCGGAATCTTCTTCGAAAATGAAAAGCATCTTACGAGTTCTACAATCGAATCTGGTTGGAATCATGTTGAAGAGGAGATTCTCCAAAATCAAGGATTGGCATCGGCACTCATTGTTACAATGTTCAAACGAGCTCTGGTTCCCCTGTTAGGAGATCTATCTACACGCCTTGAGTCACCGACTGCTTCCTTTTTGGATGTTGGGGTTGGCGTAGGAGGAATCTCAATCGCGATGGCACGAATGTGGCCCAAACTAAGGATTCTGGGGATAGATCCATGGGAACCTGCACTTGAACTCGCACGAAAGAATATTTCAAACGCGAGCTTAACTGATCGAATTGAATTATCACATATGAGAGTTGAGGATCTGACGAAGACGTGCTGCTTCGATCTGGTATGGTTTCCTGCAACTTTCATCTCCAAGGATGCCATACTTCCTTCTCTAAAACGAATCAGGGACGCCATTCGTCCTGGGGGCTGGGTAATTACGGGTGCAATAAATAGATCAGCGGATCCTCTTGCTGCCGCACTTTCAGATTTGCGTTCGATCTATTGGGGCGGACATCCTCTTTCACCAAAAGAGCTGAAGGACTTTCTTCATGATAGTAATTTCGGAGATGTTCGTATGATTCCTGGTCCTCCTTGGTCACCTGCTGCTATCATTGTGGGATGCGCCTTATGATACAAAGTAGAGCTCTTCGCTCAGAATAGCCTTCAACACAAAATGCTGTTAACTTACAGGTCTAGATCGGTGCCACTGAATAATGAGCCACTTATCATCTCGTTTCTCAAGAACTGCTGTAATCCTGTATGGATGACGTGTTTCATCCGCTCCGCCTCCTTTCAAATGGAATGTCCCTTCGAGGTAAACCCATGCAACAGCGTCTCTACATGAGACGGTGCACTTATCCCATTCAAAAACGATTGCAGAAGGCATGGAACAAATCTGGTCAGAAAAAGCTTTGAATTCGGTCTGACCTGTCACAGTTTCTCTGGGTCCAGAACCAAGAAGGAAAGTGTCCGGATCTTTGGCGAATAATTCCATAAAGTCAGCACCCTTTTGCTCTGCAGTAGCTGTCCTAAAATGCTCCATGACGGACAAGACTTCAGTTTCAGTCCTAGAATCTGCTTTCAAAGCTTCTTGATCATTCCTGGTAACGTCATCTCCTTTCAAAACTGCCATAATACTTAACATTCTCGTTTTGTTGTTTCCATGCTCATGGAATGCGTCGTGAGAGGAATTCCAATCAATTATGAACTTCAGGGCGTTGGTCGACCCATATTAGTACTGCATGGTACCCCTATGGATCATCGCGGAATGAAGAGTGCCCTAGAGCCGGTGTTTGCATCACATAATAAAGGATGGAGCCGAATCTATCTTGATCTGCCAGGGCACGGCAAGACTCAGGGACCCGAATGGATTGAAAACAATGATCAGATGCTTGATTTTATAATTGATTTTATTGACAAAGTGATCCCCGGACAGAACTTTGCGTTACTCGGCGAATCGTACGGAGGATACCTCGCGCGAGGTTTGGTTCATAAGTTACCATCTCGCATTGATGGGCTATTTCTTTGGTGCGCAGAGATAGACATACCGCCGCGGAACCTGCCAGTGCCAATCGTACGAGTTAGGGACGACAAACTTCAGGCACAGCTGAATTCTGACATTGAGAGAGAAATGTTCCGCTATCTCGTAATTCAAAAGCAAGAAACGTTGGATTTTGGCAAAGCGCATCTTTTGCCAGCCTTTCAAATTGCTGATCAAAAATTCATTCAAAGAGTCATTGATACGAAATTCTCATTTGACCTCAATTCAAAGAAATTTGAAAAGCCGACTGTCATAGCTTGCGGAAGACAAGACTTTGTTGTGGGTTATGATGACGCATACAAAATTCTCGACAACTACCCAATGGGAACGATGTTGATAGTTGATGGCGCCGGGCACGTCCTAGGGATCACAGAAGGCAAGGCATTATTCGATGCCTCGATCCATGAATGGATCAAAGATATGGAACTCTATCCGCATGTAGAGTCTCGAAGTCCATCAAAGAGCCGTTAACTAAGGGGTACGTTCTCTTTTTACAAAATATGCTGATTTGATTCGAAACTTCTTCAACTTGAAGATATGATGAATATCTATCTGAATCCAAATTGTGATGCTCAACCAGTATATGGAATCAAATGCGACTGGACGAAAGTAAGAAACTTCAGCACTCAGCAGAGTGCGACATCGAGCTACATGAAGCACTTGCAACTCTCTGGATTATCTTGAAAAAGAGTGATCTCGGAGATAGCAACGACAGGAAGAAGTACGAAGATGCTACAAACGCTTTAATGACCAAGCTTGGCAAGTTGTCGCGCAATTTCGAAGCCAATACCTCTGTTAGCGCCAGTGACTAACGCTACCTTCATAGAATTATCCATCTTATTCCTCACTTTGCCACAGAGTCTCTAGACCGAAGCAATGACAAGATTTGAAATTCCTGGTATCACTGGTCGTGTTGACTAGAGGAAGATGATTGCTGGCTGAGCACTTGGGGATTGCCTGATGTCCACTGTGTAGTCAGTTTGATTCCAGAGATCTTCCACTTTCCCTCCACTTTGCTCAGCTTGAAATCATATCTCCCGCCCACAATCCACAAGGAATCGCCCATGTTGTTTGGGCGAACGTGCACCGCTCTCACGTTCGCAGCGCAGGTTGCAAGATTGTTTCCGCTGACAGTCACTAGCATATTCGCAATTAGGTGCTGCGTCGCTCTTAGTGAGCCTAACAGAGATTTCCAAGTTGAGATTACCTCTGTTCTATGCATGGTCTGCACCGAGCCGCCGAAAAGTGAGCGGTAGTCGAGTTGAACGTCATCCCCCCAGCACTTCGTGAAGTTTTTCCCATTCCTTAGAGTCGATGTACAACCCAAGGTGAGAAATTGTATCCTCAATGTCTTCTCTTTCAGTCAAGATTTATTCCCTTTATCTCCTACAGCGTATCATTGAAATGTTTGGTTGCTTCTGCTACAGACTTTGAGACATTCGGCTCCCGATCATAGAAGTCAAATTGATCGCCTATCAGCCACACAAATCGTTTGTTCGAACTGTTGATATTCGCATAGAACCTCTTGGCTCCATCGGGGATGGCTGCTCCGCTATGAACGAAGAGGACCGGTATTGTGAGGTGCTTAGCAGCTGGCATGGAGTCAAAATTCAGCCACTCTGACCAAGACATCACCGCGTACCTATTGGTCCATTGCGGTATCGCCCCTCTTTTATCATCAAGATAGTAGTCGAACTCTCCGAACATAGCAGCATTGGGATCAGATGCACTACATGCTGGTACGTACTCTGCTATTCCAGTTCTAGTATAGAGATCCTTTGCTTTATTGCCAGAGTCAATCTTGGATCGCACACCCTCTTCCCCTCCATACACGGCTCTGACTATATCCGCATCGTGAATCCATGGTGCAACCGCAACAAAGGACTTGATCCGACGATCCTCCGCGGCAGCACATGCCATGTACTGCGAGCTTGCGCAAACCGCCATACCACCGACTCTTTGGGGATCCACTTCGACGGAGTTTGACAGAAAGCTCACTGCACTTTTGATGTCTATTATCTTGGATTCAGGAGATTCATATTCTCGTGGCGCTCCGTCGCTTTGCCCCCAAAAACGAAAATCGAAGGTCAGCGCAACGAATCCTTGGTCCGCCAGCCTTCTAGCATACAGACCAGCCATCTGTTCCTTCACAGTTGTCCACGAGCCTGTTACAACAATGCCTGATAACTGCCGACTGCTGGAAGGTACCCTTGGAGGAAGATGCAATTGACCTCGCAAGGTGACGCCCTCGCTTTGGAATGAAACGGGTTTCGTGCGTTCGACATGTGACAAATTATGCTGATAACCTACGTTCTGCAAGTGAACAAAACCACTTGAGCTGAATAGCGAAACACTGATGCAAATATTTGTTCTGCCGTCACTGTACAGCTATCTGTATAAGAATTGGTCATTTCAACAGGTAAATGTCATGACCCATTACCGAGCGACATTCAAGATCAGTTACGATTCGCCCTACGCTCTGTTCACCAGAGAGCATCCAGACGTTACGATTTCACAGTGGTGCAACTGGGACAAGGACTATGTTGCGATAACTAGCAGATCACAGATTGACAGGGAAATTCAAAGGGACATACAAGGCTTGGCGAAGGAATTCCGCGTCCGAGTCTCTCGAAAATCGCTGACAAAAAACAACATGGAACTGGTCTTTGACGACTGCATCTGCTATAAGTTATCTTCCTCGCCATTGATGGAGTTAGATCATTTCAATTGCTTAGCCTTGCAACCGTATGTTTTCCAGCGCGGTTCCGAGTTATGCCGAGTGGTTGCACTTTCCCAAGCCGATTTGAGGAGGTTGCTCTCCAACTTGGAACTGCATGGGAAAGTTGAGATGCTTTCCAAGAAAAAAGCAGATGGCGACGTTATTCGCGATAGCTTGTTGCTTTCAATAACGGAGGTATTAGGCGCGCTTACTTCAAAACAAAAAATTGCCCTCAGAACAGCACTGGATATTGGCTATTACAAGAAGCCCAGAGGAGCCGACGCTTCTGAGGTCGCTAGGGCCATGGGAATTCCTCGCACAAGTTTCATCGACCACGTGAGAAAGGCCGAAAATAAGGTTCTTTCGTCACTCCGACCATATATCACATTGGAAATTAAATAACATTGTTTTTCAGGTGCATCTAGTCTCCAATTTCCAGAGTGAGGATCAAGCATCTTGAGAGGACTATCTGCATGTTTGTGAAGTCCGCATAGACTAACGCCTTCGAGGCCACAATTTTTGGATTATCAGATAATTGAAATCAATAATGCTTCGAGGTACTAATTTCTGAGAACTTGCAATCAGCCAAACGTAATTCCCTCTTGGAAAGGCTTTTCAAAAAATTACTACAGGTTTGACCCTAGGGCTAATCGAATGCGGATTTTTGTTGCTGGAGCCAGTGGTGTACTTGGCATGAGGCTGGTGCAATTACTAACGAGCCAAGACCACCGAGTGATTGGTATGACAAGGTCACCTAGCAAGTTAGAACTCCTTCGCTCCCTCGGTGCTGATCCTGTCGTCTGTAACGTGTTCGATTCGAAGGCCCTACAAGAAGCCGTCAAGCTTGCGCGGCCTGAGGTAATCATCGATGAACTAACTGATCTGCCCGACGACCCTGCCCGCATACAGGAATTTGGAGTCCTAAACAACCGGATTCGGCGCGAAGGAACCGCAAACATACTAGCAGCCGCGAAGGAAGTTGGTGTAAACCGTGTTCTTGTGCAGAGTGTCGCTTGGACATTGCTAGGCGACGGTGAAGGGGCGATTCGCGATCTCGAAAGAATGGTGCTAGAAGCAGGCGGCCTCGTGCTGAGATATGGTCAGCTCTACGGTCCGGGTACATACTACATCGAGAAGTTACCGTCTCCTCCTCGGGTCCAAATAGACGAAGCGGCACGTAGAACGGTGGCTGCCTTAAATGCCGATCCCGGAATCGTTACCATTGAAGATTCCGATGGGTCCTGATGCGGCCTGAAGAAATCACAGCCCGCAAGATTTTCAAATCTAGCTAGTCCATGTCTGATTCTCTTGCTCCTGAATTTTACTCAAC
>JAKAPU010000021.1 GCA_021806865.1 archaeon | reverse complement strand
GAGGCCTTCGTTTCCAATGAGTGATGGTCTCATCGATAAAAAATTTTTATCTCGATTTGCTGTCGCATTCCGAAATACTGCGGAGCGGTGTTAGTCGACGGGCGCAAGCGGGGCACAATTCGAAACTCTATTTTCGGATCTGATTTCAAAGAGCGACAAGCTCTCTCGAGAAAGACTGCACGAGCTGATACAAGAAAAAAAGTCCAAGGTCGGAGACGGTTACCTGACCGATCAGGGTGCGCTTTTTCTTGTTGCGTCTGATCTCGGAGTCCAACTCGATTTTAGCCGCGAAGCGAGCCTGTCGCTTTCGAAGCTCGAAAATAATCAAAGCGACGTTACCGTGATCTGTAGGGTTCTCTCTGTTAGTCAACCCAAAACATTCGTGAGAAAGTCCGATTCTCGCCAAGGATTACTCAGTCGTTTGATCGTCTTTGACGACACCGCCACAGCAGCCGTGAGTTTGTGGGATTCGCGTGGAAAGGAACTCCTTGAGGGTTCGGATGTATCTCCCGGAGATTTGGTGAAGATTTCCTCCGCGTATGTTCGGGCCGCTATTGACGGAACTCCCACCTTGAACGCAGGTGACAAGACAAAGATAGAGAGACTGTCCGCCACCGCCGAATTGAAAATACCAACTCTGGATTCAAGAGTTTTGAGCTGCGACTCTATTCCAGAAGACGGAAGAATGATGATTGTGAAGGGGAAAATTTCTGACGCGCCTCGACGCAATGGCTTCACGCGGAAGGACGGCACCTCTTCGGAGTTTTGCGCTTTTTCACTCGCAGGCTCAAGCGCGGAGACCCGCGTTGTGATATGGAACAACCAGGACCCAGTCTTTTCGAGTTTGAAAAAGGACGAGACGATCACCCTGCTGAACGTTCGTTCCAAGTCATCGACCTTCCAGAACCAAGGTGCGATTGAGCTTCACGGAGATGAAGGCAGCTGCATCCTTGAAAGATGGAACGAAACAAAGTTGTGGATGAAGCAAAAAATCAAACCCCTCTCTGGCAACTCGGAAAGGCAAGAATCCAAATCTGTTCTTCCACTTATTGCAAGAGTAATTTCCGCGAAGAGAACTGAAGCAGAAAGAGCATATCTATTGCTCGTCGATTCTCAGAAGAGGTTGATACAGCTCGTGGCGAGCGGAGAAGCCTTGCGCGGCGCAAACGATCTAGGCGTTGACGACGTAGTCGTCTGCAAGCCAGAGTCGTTCGATCCGGTGAGCATGAAAGCTTCTTGCTCCAAGTCCGGGGCAATTTCCAAAGTGAGCTCAAAGAGACAGGACATACCAAACCACGCGAGCTATACCCGCACCATCGAGAATCTTGAGGAAGCCGCAGTCGCGTCTCTGTACGTCATGTGTCTTTCGGATTCGGTTTCGAGGGAAATCCAGACCAAAGACGGTCTTGTAAGACGCTCGGAGATACTTGCTGCAGACCCCACGGGCGAGATCAAAGTCTATGCTTGGCGAAATCTTTCCAAGCTCCTCGAAGGCGTATCGGCCGGCGACACGCTGAACCTGAACGCGGTCGAGGTTCAGTCTCACGAGGGGAAAAAGTTCTTGGTCTTGAAGAACTATTCCACCGTAGAAGCGACCAAGCCCTAGTCCTGCCAGAATCCGCGAGTCGCGACGTAGTTTTTCTCCGCAAGGTAGATGTTCTTGTAGAACTGATCCTCGTCTCCCGTCTTCCTGATTATCCTCGCGGCGGTATCAACCCCGACGCCGAATCCGGAGAGTATAATCAAAGCTCGCTTTCCAAAGTTCTGTATCAGACTCGAAGTCTTCCAAGCTCGCCGGTACTTCTTTTCCTCTTCCTCGGAAAGCTCCTGTCCCTTCTTTTTCTTCTGGATTATCTTTGGCAGCTCAAAGTCGGTGGAGTAAGTTTCAGTGATCAACCTCGATCTACAAAGGGGGCAGATGATCGGTTCCTTGACATCTGCCGTTTTCTGGACCGATTCGTACTTCCCACAGCTCATGCACAGGAGCTTGTGTTTTGAATTTCCAAGCCTTTCCTTCACCAGATCGAGTATTGCCTTCTCCATCGTGAGAGGGAGTGCAGCGTAGCTCGAAACGTACTCAAGTATTGGCTTTGACACTTCGGAGAATTCGTCCACTTCGACAATCCTCAGATCCAATCTGCCTTCCCTGAGGGACTTCATTACTTTTCTTGTGCTGGAAATGTCGTACTTTTCCAAGAAGAGCTCTCGAAGAATCTCCGAGTAAAGCGCCGTCCCTCTGAATCTTTCCTGAATCAGTCTTGCCGCCTTTCTGTCGTACTGGGCTTGCTTGTCCACGACTCCGAACTTCTTTGCGACGTACCACGTTTTCCAGTTGAGCGGATGCGTTCCCACGATCGATGTTCCCAGAATTTCTTCTAGCTTCAATTCGCTCTTGAGCGAGTCGCTGACATGTTTTGCATCAAGAGGGCCGTTTGAGGTCAGCATTATCCTGTAAGCGTCAGATTTTGTCTCCACGAGGTATCCTATCTTTGCAGAAAGAAGAGTCGACAGCACCGTTGCGAGCGTCTGGTTGATCTTTGTCCCAAAACACGCGTGCACGACGATTGTGTTCGAAGCCTTCTTCCTTTCGATAACGACCTGCTTTTGATCCGGACTTCCGAGGAGAGTTTCGCTTGTCTCTTTCAAGCGCTCGAACTGCTCGTTAGATAGTTTTGGTGCGGCCTCGCTCTTGCTTGCTATCTGTCGACGCATGGCTCCGACGATCTGGGCGGTTTCAAATTCAACAGGAATCAACTCCCCTACCCAGTAAGGAATCGTGGAAAGGTCTCCGTGCATCGGCTCCACGAAAAGGATCTTCTTGTCGTCGTCCACAGAAACAATTCTCCAAGAATTGCCCTTCAGGACAAACGGTTTTCCCGGCTCGCCGTATTCGCCGACAAAGACCTGATCCAGTCTTCCGATAATTTTCTTTGTCGTAACGTCTGTTACCTGAAACTGCTGGATGTCAGGTATTGTCGAAAGGTTGGAGAAGTAGTAGTCGTATGTTCGCGGACCTCTTCTCTTGAATGCCTCGCCGTCGTATCTCAGGATGCCCTGGTTTTGAAGAATCGTAGCAACAGAATCCACATCGTCCCTTATCAGATCTTCAAACAGGTAGGATCTCCTGAACAGTTCCAAAACCTCGGCTATCTTCACCGAGTTTTCCTCTAGGGCAAGTCCGGCCAGATGATGCGCTATGACGTCAAGCGGTCTCTTGTGCACAAGTATCCTTTCCAGAGAATGCTTCTCCATTCGGCGCAGCAGCGCTGCGGCCTCAAGTTCTTCGTCGAGTCTGTTCGTGATGATTGCCCCAACTGCCCTAATACGCATCTTGTGCCTGCTTCGACCCACTCGCTGAATCAGCTTCATCGACTGTCTGGGCGAGCCCACCTGGACGACCAGGTTCACCGCTCCGATGTCAAGCCCCAGTTCAAGAGACGAAGTGCACACTACTATACCGGCCTCTCCGCTTCGTAGCATTCCTTCCGTGGTTTCCCTGCTTTCCTTCGACAGCGAGCCGTGGTGGACTTCTACAGGAATGTTTGGAGACTTTGCCTTGAGCACTGCTCCCAAGAATTCGGCTTCATCTCGCGTGTTTGTGAAAACAAGAGTGCTCTTGTCTTCTCCCTTCTCTTCCTTGATGTAATCAAGTACCGATTCTGCTACATTGGCAAGCTTACCGGAAACAAATCTGATTTTGATATCGTACCCGCGGGCTTCTGTGTCCGTGACTATTGCACAGCTTCCTCCGGATCCGACAAGGAACTTTGCAGCTTCGTCTGGCTCACCGACAGTAGCCGAAAGACCCACTCGCATGATCTTCTTTGAGGAGATCCTTTGGAGTCTCTCAAGGCTCAGAGAAAGATGGGCACCACGCTCGTTTCCGAGGAGTTCGTGCAGTTCGTCAATTACTACGCATTCGAGCTGTGCGAGATGAGCCTTGAACTTGCGGCTGACGAGCAAGATTCCGATGGTTGCTGGCGTAGTGATCAGGATGTCAGGTGGACTCAGTAGCATGCGCTGCCTGGCTGAGGATGACGTATCCCCGTGCCTGATCTCGGCCCTGAGCCCCTCTGCTTCGGCATATGAGATAAGTCGCTTGAAGATGTCTCTATTCAGAGCTCTGAGCGGCGTTACGTAGAGCATGCGTATGCCCTTGGCTTCAGATTTCGAAGCGGCGAGTTTAGCAAAAATTGAGATAACCGCAGCCTCGGTCTTGCCCGAGCCCGTTGGGGCGACCAAGAGCGCATCCCTTCCTCGTAGTAGCAGACGGTACGATTTCTTCTGGATCGGGGTGAGCTCCGACCATCCTATCTGAGAGTACCTCTGCTCTACGTGTGCATCCAGTGCCTCAGGAGAGTCAAGCGTTGTCTGCGTCTTAGAATCGACCCTAGTAATTCAAACATCTGGGATGAAGGTACTATTAACCTTCGCTAATCGATTAGGGGTCTCTTGCCTGCTTTCAGGCCGTAGCAGTGGCAGTCCTTCTTTCCCTTCTCAGATTGTCGTACACGAATATGAAGATGAGCACGACAACAACGATGAACAGGAAAGCAACGAGGCCTGCGGCGAAGTTGAAGAGAGAAGTCACGTCAAGCACGTTTGAAAGAAGCGCCAGATACAAGAAGGCAAAAGAAAGCATTGGAATTCTATCGTCCCTGTCTGAGTGCCTCACAGAAGCGGGGTATATAACTCAAAAGCTTATCGAGTGCTGCGACCACTTTCCATATATTTTGCCTGTTCGCAATTGGTATCAGGCCGAGGCGCAAGGCAATTTCCCAGCTTCCCGACGTCGTAGAACAAGTACGGCGCTCGATGATAGAGCATCCAGGCAGGGAATTCCAGGGCGAGAACAGGATAGGCTTGCCTTCTGCCGCGGTTGCCATGATTCTCAAACAATCGTCTGGGAACAACGATCTCGATGCTCTTGTGGTGAAGCGCAAAGCAATCGAACACGATCCCTGGTCCGGACACATGGCGCTTCCAGGTGGCAGATCGCACTCGGAGGACACAAACTCGCTACTGACCGCAAGACGAGAGGTATTCGAGGAAACTAGCATCGACCTCGGAAGATGTGAGGTCTTGGGCACGCTCGACGAGGTCATTCCGGGTAACGTCATGATCCGTGTCACCCCGTATGTGGCGCTAGCCCGAGAACCTGTTCAGGTCAGACTCGACGAATCAGAGTTGACCGATTACTTTTGGATCCCATTGAGTTTCTTCAGGGACAGGCGTAACCTGTCATTGTACTCGATTGAGCGCTTTGGAAAAAAGGCCGAAGTTCCTTCCTATCTGTATATGGGAAAGCATGTCATATGGGGCATGACGCTTAAGATAATCCAGGATTTTCTCTCAAAGACTTCACGATAAGAGGCGAGATATATCCCGAGTTACGGGCGCGCACTTGAGAGCCTTGCATCTCTACTTAAATAGCAAAATCATCGCAAGAAATCCTGACAACCGAAAGTGAATGCGCACGAAATAATAGCCGACCTCAAGCGCCAGCAGGTGGAGATACTCACCGAGGAAAGGCTTCTGAAAGTAATAGCCGAAGTGCCAAAGCCGACAACGTACATTGGGTTCGAGCCCAGCGGAGTGCTGCACATCGGCCATCTCAGCAGCTCGATTCCCGTCATCAAGCTAGCAAAGCACGGCTTTCGAGCCATCATACTTCTTGCCGACCTGCACGCCCTTGCAAACGACAAGGGAGAGATGAGGGAGATACAGGATTTTGCCACGTACGATCGAAAGGTGTTTGAAAAAATCGCCACACGATTAGGCGCTGGAGGCAAGTTTGAGTACAAGCTTGGCACCCAGTTCGAGGATCAATCTTACTTTATTCAACTGCTGCGCCTCGCCAAACTCGTGAACTTTACAGAGGCGGAGAAGAGCATGGACGAAATCAGCAGGGCCACCATGACCCGGATGACATCTTCCGTCATCTATCCGTTGATGCAGGCGCTTGACATTGGAGTCCTGGGCGTTCATGTTGCTGTCGGAGGCTTTGCTCAACGCAAGGTGCATGTGCTGGCAATCGAGAACCTGAAGAAACTAGGTTACGTGACACCTATTGCAATCCACAGTGGAGCCGTCATTGGAACAGACGGAAAAGAACTGATGAGCAAGACCCGCGGCAATACGATCAATATGGACGAAACTCAAGATTCACTGGAAGCGAAGATCAAGAAGACCTACTGTGCTCCAGGAGATATTGAAGTAAATCCGATACTCAGCTGGTACAAGACGCTCCTTTTCCCGCTCATTGAAAGCCCGGTCGCCTTTGGAGAGAAGACTGCAAGCGATTACGTCGAGCTGGAGGAGCTATGGGCGAAGAGGGAGATTACGCCGCAACAGTTCAAAGCCGCGGCGGTCAGGGATCTTGCCAACCTGTTGATTTCCTAGAAAAAGCAGCTTGAATATGCACGAAGACTCGATCCCCGAGGCAGTGAACTCTATTTCGCAGAAAACGGGTTCAGTTAAAACTTATAACGTATGTCATATTTTCATCAGGCAAATCAAGGAGCCGCTCCTGAACACCGGTCGCAGCGCTTCACAAAGTGAGAATTGTTACATTTGATCACACCCTTGCTCATCGGGCTCGGCGCAGTCGCCGGCTTTACCATTTATCTGGGGCTCCCTGTCGCGGCAATGAGACAGATCTCCGCCAGCATGAAAGGGTTCCTTAACGCCATCACAATCGGTGTCCTCATCTTCATACTCATCGAAGTGCTGCCCGAAGCAAAGCAGCTCACGGAGGACACCATGGTGAACAACGGGTTAGGCAGCGGGTATATTTTCGTCATTGCCCTAGTTGGAGGAATGGCACTTGGAATCTTTGGCTTGGTAGCGTACGAATTGCAGTTTATCAGGATAAGAAATAGAAAAAATCCTGCGCAGGGCTCAGTTGCAAGGAAGAGTCCAGACATCCCCATGGGCGGAAGCGATGTAAAAGGCTCGGCCACGCTTACCGTTCAGAGGGAAAAGACCGAATTTGATTTTGAGGAAGCGAAGAGGATTGCCCTAACTATCGCCATCGGGATCGGAGTACACAACTTCTCCGAGGGTCTCGCGATAGGCCAGTCCTACGTTGCAAACGTAGTTGCACTCAGTTACCTTTTGATAATCGGGTTTGCAGTTCACAACGCAACCGAGGGGTTTGGTATATCTGCACCGATGGCAGGATTTAGACCAGAGGCAACTTACCTTGCCACTCTCGGTTTTATCGGAGGCTTTCCCACACTACTAGGAACCATAGTTGGAGCAGCCTGGCCTCCGAGCAATCTGGCGTTGACATTCTTTCTTGCCGTGGCTGCTGGCGCCCTCATATACGTAATCTCCGGAATGTTTTACGTGGCGCGAAGACAGACCAGCAACCAGTTGTTCATGTTCGGACTGTTCCTCGGATTTCTGGTCGCATACGGAACTGATTTGTATCTAGCGATGCTCCACGTCTAGCGATCTTTTTGCAGTAGCTCTCTAAAGAAGAACCAGATCATTACTCGTACGACGATCTAGTCTCTGAAGGAAAGACCTCATGGGAAGGAGTTCGAAACGCGCTGAAGTATCTTAGACAAGTGAAGAAAGGCGATCTAATACTATACTATCACACCGGATCTGAAAAGAGCGTCGTTGGAGTCATGAATGCACTCGAAGACGCAAGATCCACTGATGGCATGGAGCTGACAAGATCGAAGAATGTTTCACTTGAAGTGAAACCGATAGAGAAGCTAAGGCGCCCTATTTCGCTTTCGAAAATGAAAAAGGATTCTAAACTTCAGGATCTGTTGCTCTTGAAGATCTCGAGACTCTCCGTCTTGCCAGTGAGCGATGCACACTGGGAAGGGATAATCTGTCTGTCTCTGAAGGACTAGTACTGCATAATCTTGTTTATTGCTTTGAGTACCTTCGGGGCGCTAGGAAGGTAGTGCTCTTCAAGCGTGTACGGGAACGGCGTATCGTATCCAGTCACCCTGAGTATCGGGCCCTTCAGATATTCGATTGCCTTTTCTGCAATGAGTGCTGAAATCTCCGCTCCGAATCCTCCTGTCTTTGGAGCCTCATGGAGTATGATAACCCGGCCGGTCTTCTGGACGGATGCGAGCACAGCCTCTATATCGAGCGGTACAAGCGTCCTGAGATCAACAACTTCAACCTGAACACCATTTTTGCTAGCAGATTCGGCCGCTTCCATAGCGACGTGAAGCATTGCGCCGTAGGCAAAGATTGTGACGTCCCTCCCTTCCCTTGCAATCCGTGCCTTTCCTATCGGAACAGTGAATTCCCCGTCAGGGACTTCGCCCTTTACTGCCCTGTAGATCCTCTTTGGCTCGAGGAAAATCACAGGGTCTGGGTCTCTCATCGATGATAGCAGAAGGCCCTTTGTGTCGTATGGTGTGGAAGGGATGACGACTTTAAGACCTGCCGTGTGGCAGAAGTATGCTTCGCTGCTCTGGGAGTGGTAGTGTCCCCCTTTGATTCCTCCGCCGTATGGTGCCCTAACAACAAGATGACACGAAAACTGACCTCCGGACCTGTAGCGAAGCTTCGCCAGATTCGTGACTATTTGATCGAAAGCAGGATAGATGAAATCGAGGAACTGTATCTCCGGGACGGGGTTCAGTCCGTAGATTGCCATACCAATAGCGGTGCCGATGATTCCTGATTCCGCTAGAGGTGTGTCTATCACTCTCTCGGCACCAAATTCGTCGTACAAGCCTTCCGTAGCACGGAAAACGCCGCCATCTTTTCCAACGTCTTCTCCCAAGACGACTATCCTATCGTCTCGTCGCATCTCCTCTCTAAGAGCGTGGTTTACGGCTTGTACGATGTTTATCTGAGGCATTCTGCTTTACTCGCTTTGCTTCTCTGAGAATTTTAGCTCTTCGGCATACTGCTCTTTTATCCTATCAGGCATCTCCGAATACACGTCCTCAAACATCGATATCAACTCGGATTTGCCTATAGCTTCTTGCTCCTTGATTGCTGTATTCAACTCGTTTTCAATTTGGCTCCGCAGTGATTCTTCATAGTCCTTGGTCCAGTAACCCTTTTTCTCCAGGTAGCTTCTGAATCGCTCGATAGGGTCTCTCTTCCTCCAGTCTTCGATCTCTTCCTTTGTTCTGTACCTGTTCGGGTCGTCGCTCGTGCTGTGAGGACCCATCCGGTAAGTCAAGCATTCGATCATGGTCGGTCCTTTTCCGAGCCTTGCTTTCTCCACCGCTTTCTTTGTGGCAGCATACACCGCCAGAGCATCATTCCCATCGACGCGAATGCCCTCGAACCCATACGCGATGGCCTTATCGGCAAATGTCCTCGAAGCTGTCTGTCTCGACGAGGGCAAGGAGATAGCCCAGCCGTTGTTTTCGCAGATGAATACTATTGGAGCCTTGTAAACACCGGCAAAATTGTAAGCTGCGTGGAAATCGCCTTCGGATGTGGCACCTTCTCCGTGCCAAGACATCACAATTTTGTTTTCCCTTCGCATCTTGATAGCCATGGCTACCCCAACGGCCACCGGCAGGTGGGCAGCAATAGTTGAAGCAATGCTGACGAAATTGAACTCTTTGAATCCCCAATGGTTAGGCATTTGCCTGCCCATCATCAGATCCTCCTTGTTCCCCATTAGGTGAGCGAACAGCTTGGTAAGCGCGATTCCTTTCAGAATCACAACGCCCGTGTCCCTGTACGTTGGTAGAACCCAATCATCCTTGTTTAGTGCAAATGCGCTTCCGATTTGAGCTGCTTCCTGCCCTGCACAAGGCACGTAAAATCCTATTCGACCCTGTCTCTGCATGTTTAGGCATTTTGAGTCAAAGAGTCGCGTCTCAAGCATCGAACGGTAGATTCTTTTCAAGTCGGTTTCTGGCAGCTTGGGCTCAAGAGAATCGTTGCGACTTCCGTCCGAAAGGATAACGCGGAGCATTTCTGGGGAATCGCTGTGACTCAATCAGTCATCTGGACTGAACTGTCTTGCATTTCATTTAACTTTTTCCAGTCACATGGTAAAATCTCGCTTATTTTGCACAAACCATGACTTTTTGCGTAGGATTTACCGGCAAGGTCATTAACAAATGAAAAATTCAGCAAGAGATGGAGAATGCCAGTTTCAAAGAGCAGGTGTAGCCCAAGTCGCAAGCCTTTACAATTGAAGTTCCTTCATGAGCTCTTACCTGTGTCAAACTTTGAGGTTCGGAATGTATGTCTTCTTTTCCTTCACGACTTCGGACAGCGGTAATTTCTTTCCGTCCACGACTTTCAGCCATATCTTGCTTACGCCACTTTTCTCGTTCAATTCGACGATGTTGTAGGTATTGGCAAAGTATCCTCTTGTCCTCTCTGACGATACGGTTCCCGCATGTGTGATTAGGAGGTCGTTCAGTTTCCATATCCAAGGCCGATGCCGGTGCCCGCACAGCACCATATCTGCCTGGGCTGAAAGCAAGCTCTTCAAAACGTCGCCAGCATCCACTATAGTGATGCGGTCTGTTCCAGTATCCGGAACCTGAACGACGTGATGGTGCATCACCACTATTCGAAACTTGTTCTTGTACTTCCTCAGACTCTCCTCCAACCAGACATTCTGTCTGTGGCCCACTTCGCCTTCGTCTCTGTCCGGCCGTGCTGTACTCGCAGCGAAAAAAATCACGTTGCCAAAAGTCGTGGTCTGCTTCTCTCCAAACAGCTCCTTGTAGATCAGGTATCCAGTAGATCTGTAGTCGTGGTTGCCGGGAATCGCAATAAGTGGAAAATCCTCAAGCTCCTTCATTTCTCGCGCCGCCCAGCGATACTCGGTTAGCAACCCGTTTTCGGTGAAATCGCCTGATGCAACAACTACATCAGGTTTCAATTTCTTGATCTCTTTCACAGCTTGTTTGAAAGAAGTTGGTACGAATTGCGGTCCAAGATGGAGATCGGAGATATGTGCGATTATCAAACCAAGATGAATACGACATCTGTTCGATATAAGTAATCCACGAAGTTTCAGCAGGTTGTGAATTGGAGTGTTAACTCACTTCTCTCGAAAGTGTCCGAGCCTTTGCAGTTCAGTTACGATCTGACTCGTCTGTGAATCAATTGTTCCTTCGGTGGAATTGATTGTGATATCGCAGCGATCGTCTTCCTCGAAAGGTTCGTCCACTCCTGGAACATTGCCCAGTCCTGCGAAACTCTTACCAGTTTTGAGGCGGTCCAATGCTTCAATGTACAATTTCTTGCGGATTCCATCATGGTTAACACGCGAAGTCTCCCTTTCTATGCATATCTCAACAGGGCACTTCACACAGATTTGTACAAATCGAGGACATTCTGATCTAGCGAAATCGCGCCAGACTTTTTTGTGTCCGGTTCCGTCAAGAATTACTATCTTTCCAGCTTTTGAAAGCATACTTCCGAGCAATACGAATGCACGGTATGCCGCGTCCCTTTCTTCTTTGATGTAGCGAGGGTTTGGAAACAGCTTCTTACGGATCGAATCCATTGAAATGACGACCGTGTCCTCGGAAGTCAGACCCAGTTTAGAAGAAACACTCCTTACAAGAGTGCTCTTGCCAGATCCCGGGAGTCCACAAAACCACATCACGAGGCCAGGTTGTTCAGTCAGGTGTACGCACCAGCCTCTTCAGGATGTTAAGTGTGCGTCGAGACGAAGCGCCCGCAATGTTCAACTTCGAATCGAAACCGACGACTACATCGTCCGTGTTCTTTCGCTTTCTTGACAGGTCGAAGAAACTGCATCCCGCTTCTTTCGCTATCAGGTAACCAGCCGGCGAGTCTATCGTCCTAGCACCTCCAGGCTGAGCGAAAATTAGGGCGTCAGCCGTGCCATCAGCCAGTAAGCAGAAGCTCAGTGCGGCGCTGCCGAGTATGCGAGTCTTGTACACGATCTTCTTTGTGAGCTCCGATGTCAGGTATCTCTTCATGTAGTCGATGTCGCCAGTCTCTACAAGCAGTGTGTTGATCCTTGAAGGCGGTCTGGAACTAGCCGAAATTTGTTTCCCGTTGAGAAATGCCCCGCTTTGCTTTGCTGCGCTGTACTCATCCTGAGTCTTCACGCTTGCAATCATTGCAGCATCGACTCGACCGAAGGTTCGCGGCTCAGATTGTTCGAGTCCGTTCGGCACACCAAGTACGCAGAGAGACACAGCAAACAATGGGATTCCTATTTGGGCATTGTGCGAGCCGTCCAAAGGATCACAAATCACGACCGGTCTCTGTTTCCCGCTCGTTGGTCCAACCTCTCCAAGTTCCTCGGAGACAAAGATGAACTCGTCCTTGCCAACACTTCTGTTCAGTGAATCGAGCACCGCTCTTTCTGATGCTTCGTCTATTTTGAGAGTCAGGTCCCCGCCCACGCCTCTCCTAACAACAGTGTTGCGCGAATCCACGTTGTAATTTTGAAGTATGGCTCGTTTTCCTGCCTGGGCTGCTTTGTGCAGGACATCCAGCCAGTCGGTCTTTGATCTGATCAATTCTTCCACATCAAGTAATCGTTTACCCGAGCTGGGTCAAATCTGCGTTCTTCCAGAATGTTATGAGCGAAATTGAATATCTTGCGTCGGGTATCGCGCGAGAGTGTCGGATACCAAAGGGGCGAAGCTATCACGAGTGCTCGGAAGGTGTAGAAAAGTGGCATCGCATCAAAGATTTGAGTGTCTCCAGTCTTCTTCATGTAGGTGTTCAGGAATTCGTTAAACAGTTCGGCGTACTCTCCCTTGAATTCTCCATACTTTCTCAGCGAATAGAATATGTAATTAATCGACATTGCGCACAAGTCGTCGGCAGGCTCCCCCCACTCGCCCCGACTCCGATCCAAGAGTCGGAATTCCAATGGCCTCTTCTTATCCTTCGAGAAAAGCACATTCCAAGGATGAAAATCACCGTGTACCTGGGACAATCTCGAAGTATTCTTCCTCAATGACCATCTATGTTCAACGCATTTCTTTTCCAGTTCTGCGAGCTCCCCTTCAGTGAGAAAATCTGTACTTTCTGGATAGCTGTCCGCGAGTCCAAAAATGCACTCCCCATGCCCTAAAGTATCTCTGATTTTTCTCAGGTAGAGCTCCTTGTCTTCCTTCTTTTCATTTTTCTTAGAATGGATGACCGCCAGGTAATCTGCGAGAGCGTGGGCGCGCGGAACATCGTTGGTTTGTAGATTTCCGGTTGAAAATATCCTGTCCAGATCCTTGTAGTATTCGACTCCGTCGATCATTGGGCGCAAGAGGAAGAATTCGTCAGCATCACCCAGAGACAGCATCGAAGAGTCTTTTTTCTTGAACGCTCCTATATCCTGGATTTTGGAGTGCTTGGGGAGTCTATTCCATGTATCATAAGAAAGGACAAGATTATCGATCCTGTCGGATCTGTAGTCATGTCCAAAGCCACGCGAAATTCTCATTGTTGAAACAATTGAGCGTCTGGTTTGCCCGCCTTGCTTGTAGACGACAAGGTAAGGAACTCCGTAACCTAGAGTCTTGATATCGCCTCCTCGCTCGGGCTCCTTCTCATAGTCGCTCAAAGGCCCAAAGTAAGACACGTTGATCTTGGATGAGGTTACACTCGATAGATATTTCTCGACTTGACTCTTCGTTGGCATTCTCATTTGATTCAGATCCAGGATGTTAGAGAAGGCATGGTTTAGTTACTCAGCCATACCTGGATCCAACCTGGTTCTTTTTCTTTTCTCGGCGGGAATTGATCCGAGCTTCTTTGCCCAACTAGTAATCTCGTCGAAAACGTCTGGGAGATCGAAGCCCACGCCCTTGTAGCTGAAGTGGTCCCTAACTGTCCCTATGAACACCTGGACCTCGTATTTTGTTCGAGCAAACCGCTTGTCCTTCACCTTTATGATTGCCCTTGCCTCCGTAAGGTGTGGCAGGCTCCTCTGAAGTATTCTGACTATTTTACCAAATTTTTCTCTTGAGGCTTCGGCTTCGAATGGATCTTCTGGGAGGCCAATGATGTACATCGGAATCGAGCTAGGATTCTTCGGCTCCACCAGCAGTTTCAAGAAATCGCGGTATGTGATGATTCCCTGAACTTCGTTGAAATTGGTTATCACGGAATACTGAGTCCCGAGTTTAGCCATATTTGAGTAGACCTCGTTGAGAGAGTCTCGAGGTCCGTTAGTGCAAACAACCTTGTTTGAGAAATCGCCAACAGCTCCGTCGAGTCTCTTGGCCCTCCAGTCGCCCTTTACGTTTCTGTCAGAAGAAGGCACGATATTGAAAAGTATCGAATTCGAAGATATTACCCCGCTTAACTGACCGTCATTGAGAACTGGAATCTGATCTATCTTTCTATTCAGCATGATGCGACGCGCCTTCGAGACACTGTCGTGCCAGTCAAGACAAAGCGGAGACGAGGTCATCAGACTGGTCACCTTCGAGTTCACCTGCGTATCCATCATACGTTGGACTATCGAGTCCACCGTGATTTGGCCCTTGAGGAGGTTGGCTTCATGCACCGGCAACGACCTAATCTTGTATTCAAACATCAGGCTTGCAGCGTCACGAACGGTGTTCTTTGTTGTGAGTCTCGGAACGTAATGAATGACTTTTGACACCTTGGTAGTTGCAATATCTCTGATGTTTAGCATGTCCCTGACTGATACGATTGCAGTCCTTTCCCGCTCTTCCACGAAGGCCTCATAAGCGTTCGATTCACGCAAAATGCCAATCGCCTTTGAGACCGAATCAGTTTGAGAAAGAGTCTGAGCAGGAATGACAAGTTCAGTTATCGGAATATCTTTCAGCGAGCTTGGCGTCATGCACGCGGATTGACATCTAGGAAGTCCATAAAGTTAGTGTCTAAATTCTCTGGACAAGAAAGTGAAATCATTTCTAAAGTCTCACTTCAGGAAGATTTAACGCATGGCTGTTCGAGACCAAGTCAGAACCGAATTATGAGCCCCGAAAAAGCCCGATCGCAGGTTAGCCTTCCGAAGATGTCACGCCTTGAGAAACAGATTTTCGAATTATTTGCAGAGTTCAGCCCCCAGGGGCTTTATGTCCTTGGACTTGAGGAATACGCCGACAAATTCACCATCTACAGTGAAGCCAACATCCAACGAGAGCTCAAGAAAATAGCTGTCCTGAAAAAGAAATGCACTTCGAAGGATGTCGTTCTGAAAAAGCTACTGGAGTCAACAGAAGCAAACCTGCTATGGGACGAACCAGTACCTGCAGTCGGAGTGGTTGTTGATGTCCTTTCTACTCAGATAATCAAGGACGGCATCAGGCCAGAGATTCTGAAAAAGCTGGTCGAACTTTTGGCTCAGTCGCTTGATGCATCGCTCGAGCGACTGGAAGGCAAGACATACGCTGTTCCCGTGAAGATTCTTTGTCAATACATGGTTTTCTCCGCAAATGAAATCGTTGACCTCCTCCTGAGAGAATCCAAAGATCCGGAGCTCACAGAAAAGACTGAGCATCTCAAAGCGAAGATCAAGGAATTTGGGGAAAAGTTTGCTGTCTCTGGGTTTACGGATGGAGAATTTTCGGAAGTTATTCGAATAATGAAGGAACAAGGCGCGGATCTTGGCAGAGAGAAGTTCTACCACATGGCGCTCAAGCGGGGATTTGACTACAAGGAATCGCCCGCAGAGCTAGAATCAAAAGCATTGAAGTGGATTTCAGAGGATCTGCCAAAGCTCAACCGAGCAACGAAAAAGCTTGCCGATATACTAGGCTGTGAAAGCACTCCCGAGTCCGTAAGTGAGAAGCTTAAGTCCAAACCAGGTGTTGGGGCAGGACAGACGCTCGCAGTCACTTTGAAGATTCGACCAGTAGTGCAAGCTCTCGTAGCGGAATCGGTGGTGGGGATAAACCCAAAGTACGATACGCAAGTAATCGAGACGCCATCCTACCTGACAGCCATAATCCCTACCGCAGCCGCGCAGGGGTTCAATGCATTGACAGACAAACCTAGTCAGAGGTATTACTTGACCACAGACCCAAAGAGAGCACCTCCGGGCGGTTTTGCTGACCTAGTTAACACTCTTGTCCACGAGGAGTATGGCCACTGCGTCCATTTCAGCAATACTGCAGCACATTACTACGCAACAGCTACCATCGGAGAACTCTTACCCTCGCTTCACTCAGGTTCGACTTCGGAGGGCCTTGCATTTCAAAGAGAGCTTGAATTCCTCGACCTATTGGAGAGGTTGGCAAAGAAGAAGGAAGAATACACTCCACAGGAGCGTGAATACGTAAAGCTCTGTGAGGAATACGGCGGATTCCAGCAAACACTGCTCGAGTTAGAGTTCATGACCTACAAGCAGCGAATAATTCGCTTTCTCAGAGTTGTTGGCGACGCAAGGATAAACAGCGGGAAACAAAATTTGGTGAAATTCCTCGAATGGGCAGAAAAGCGCACTGGACTTTCCCAGCGTACTGTATTTTACCAGATCTTTCCAGCACACGAGGGAATATTCCCGGGTTACGCGACTTGCTACGCTATTGTTGGACAGGACATACGAGAAATTCAAAAACAAATCAAAAATGACCCAAAGAAGATGGTCGCCTTCAACGCGTACGGGACATCCATGGGATATCCGTCCAGGAGCATATACACAAAGCGCCTAAAACAGTACGCCAATTCCCTCAGCAGAAAGAAATGATCCTACTGAGAGAAGAAATCATTCCTTCTGCTTGACAATCCACTTTCTGTTGTCCCACGACACGATGTTGGTCGGCTTGAGTTCGACGACCACGCGGTGCTCCTTACCGTACACTTCTTGCCATGACTTGGGGAAACGATAGGTGTCTCGCAGATCGTGATATTTCTCAGCCAATGCGTCGAACACTTGTTTTCGTAGACTCTTATCCGTGTCTACCACTTTCGCAAGTCCCTGGATCATGACACCGCGAAGCTCTGTGTATTTGTTGCCGTCTTCGATTACACCGCAAACTTGGGGCTTTGTTAGTAAATTCTTGATTTTCTTCTTGTACGGCTGCGCCCTGAAGTATATACTATCTCCGATCACGACATACCATATCGGCGCTGCGTGCGGGAACCCGAAAGAATCCAGTGAGGACAAGATCATCTTGTAATGACTCTTCACAAAGGCCCAAGATTCGCTCGGCGTCATTGGAATATACTGGGTGTGCCTGCCCTTCTGCAACTTTGTTGCTATCCTGGGGCGAGGGTGCAAGCGTCCCCGTGACGATTCGGTCAAGAGATTGGCGTGGACTAGGAGTCAAGTCGTAGATATGAGTGTTTTCGTTTGGCACGAGCAAACTTTCTGGAAGCCGAATGCTCTCATAAGTTTGCTTTGTTCTATTCGAAAGGCATGATTCTTGCAAACAGAGTCCGGGAAGAACAATTATAGTAAGACGACTTACTGAATTATTCCAATGCCGAAGGCCAACCCTCATTCAGAAGAACTACTTTCTGTGGACGAATATGAAAAAGCCGCAAGAAGGAAACTTTCCGAAGAGAACGTCAATTACATCTTCAAGGGAGCCGAGACGGAAAGCACACTGCATCGCAACATCGAGGCATTTTCGAAATATCTGTTGAGAAGAAGAGTTTTGCAGGGCATAGACGAGGTGAGAACCAATGCAACCTACTTTGATGGGCGAATTCGAAGCGACCTGCCATACTTTCCTGGATGCATTAATGTTGGACCGTTGCACCGAAATGCTCTTCTGGATATATTGAATGGTTCAGCAGAATTCCATACAGCTATTTTCATATCACACTTTTCTATCGTTGAGCCACTCGAAATAAGCAAGCTTCCCCATCTTGTACCAAAGACAACCCCACTAATATGGCAGATTTACTTGGAGAAACACAACTACGAGCTTTGTTTCAAGCAAGCCAAGTTGGCAAAGTCGTGGGGTTACGCCGGACTGACTATCACGGTTGATGCAGAAGCGAATGTGAAATTGGGAACAACGACCCCGACTAAGCTTGCAAAGCACGACTTTTGGAACGTCACGACAAAAGATGTGAGAAGACTACGCGAGTGCTCCGACTTGCCGCTCATTGTCAAAGGTGTCATGACATCTGATGATGCACGGGTCGCAGTAGAGAATGGAGCCGATGGTGTTGTTATCTCAAACCATGGTGGAAGAAGCTTGGACTACGGCCAGTCCACTTTGGAAGTATTGCCAGAAATAGTTTCCAGCCTCAAATCCAAAAAGAGCACGAGATCCGCCGAGATATTCATCGACGGTGGAATAAGAAGAGGCACCGACATCCTAAAGGCTCTGGCTCTCGGTGCCCGAGGATGCTTGATTGGGAGACCCCTCTTCTATGGACTTGCATACAAGAAAAGCGACGGAGTCTTCGAGGTTATGAGAATTTTGCGGGACGAGCTGGTTAGGGCAGCAGCATTGTGTGGAGTGTCCGACCTGAGTCGAACGAGCTCCGACATACTACGTGCAGCCTAGGTGCTTTCCGAGATTTTCGTCTTGGATGCGATTCCTATCACTGTATTCGTGTCCACGACGTATTTAGCGCCTTCAACCTTTGCTATAGCCGAGTTGAAGACATTGTCATAATCTGCTTCAAGAAAGACCCTCTTCACTTGGACAACAGCAAGTACGTCATACTGTCCAGTAATCATGTGCGCCTCGACCACCTCGTCCATTTTCAAAAGCTCTTCCATAACGTCTTTTTCTCTCATCGGCTCACACTGGATGAGGATGAAAGCTCTTGTGTATTGCTTCATCGGTTTTGCTTCCTTCATGAACAATTCTTTTTTCAAACTCCCTTCGAATGTCATCCTTGCACATTTGGTCTCAAGGATTTATTCGCAACAATTACCTTGGCCTTAATAACAATTCCTTGGATTCTGGGTATTGGTCAGTTTCAAACGCGTAAGCTAAAAAACGGTTTCATGTCGCTTGCACAAGCGTTAACTAGCATAGGATCGACACTTCAGCAAGCACTCAATCTAACTACATTTTTGCCAGGAACGAACGAGTCATGGAATCGCGCGAAGGTGATGACCTCGGAGGGAAGAAGGTTCTGTGTGAGATCATTCCGACGTACAATGAAGCAGAAAACATTGAACCTCTCATCTCCAAACTGGAAGATCTTCGAAGCAAAATTCCTTTTGACCTAAAGATACTCGTGGTGGATGACAACAGCACGGACGGCACACAGGACATTGTCAAGCGAGTCATGAAAAGGTTCGATAATGTGGACATGCTTCAACGCCCAGCCCTCGCAGGTATTGGCTCAGCTTACGTGGATGGATTCGCGCATGCAATATCGCACTACCAAGCAGACTACCTTGGAGAAATCGACGCCGATTTGCAGCATCCTCCAGAAGTGCTCGTTCAAATGTGTGAAGCTTCGAAAGGAAAGGATGTTGTGATAGCCTCCAGATACATCAAGGGCGGAGGGTCGGCTAACTGGTCGCTCGGAAGAAGGATTGTCAGTAGAGCAGCAAATGTTCTGACAAAGGTATTCCTTCGGATCCCTGTTTCGGATGCAACTTCCGGCTTTCGAGTGCTCAGTCGGCGGGCCGTGGAGGCCTTGTCCTCTTACAGAGTGTCTAGTAGAGGTTATTCTTTCCAGGTGGAGAGCTTGTACGCGTACAAGAAATCGGGTATGACTTTCGCCGAAGTGCCATACGTCTTTCAGATCCGACAGGCAGGAAAGACAAAATTGAACTGGAAAGAGGTCTTCCGCTTTGCAGCTATCACAATCAAGACTGGCGTTCTTGGGCTGAAGGAGAAAGCTTAGGCGACCTGTTCCGGCTTTTGAGGGCTTTCGCCCGCCCTCGTATAGACTCCTTTGTAGTCTGATATGGATCGTCCAGAGCCGCCTTTCATTGACTTTATGACCTCAGCCATTATCGATAACGCTATTTCCTCATAACTCTGTGCACCAATATCCAGACCTATTGGCACTCGAACTTTTCTCAAATCGCTCTCTTTCATTCCTTCCTTTTCTGCAAGCTGCTTGAACAATGCACTTGCTCTGTGGTAACTGCTGACCAATCCGATGTAAGGAACGTCCAGTGGTGCTACTGCCCTAATCGATGGTTCGTCGTACTTGTGCTTTGTTACTATTACTATGGAAGTATTCCTTCCGACATGAAGCGAGCTCAGAGCTCTATCGGCAAATTCAGGTATGACTCTGTCGGCGTCAGGATACATTTCAGTTGTAGCGCCCGGATCGACTACCACTACGCTAAAGTTCAGTAGTTTTGCAATCTTTACCAAAGGACCGGCAATGCTTCTTTCGCCGCCACCGCCAAAGACCAGCAGTTGGTTCCTCGGAACAAATGGTTCGATGTAGATCTCCATGGAACCGCCACAATTTGCTCCGATTCCACCCTTTTCCTCTTCTTCTAAAAGCGCAGACATCGTACGCGGCTTTCCTTCCTTGATTGCATCCAGCGCCTGTTCAACTACAACGCTCTCGGAACAGCCTCCTCCGAGATTCCCTTGCAGGATGTTACCGTCTTGATCGATAAGTATCTTGAAGCCGATTCTGCCGGTTGTCGAGCCTTTGGTGCCGACCACGGTAGCCGTTGCAAAATTCAGACCCTTTGAGGTAAGCTCCGACATTTGCTGGACAAATTCTATTGAGCTCATGGGCAGAATTGGATTTGGCCTGACCGACTATTTAGTCTTGTCAGTAGGGCTAGAGAAAGCCATTCGGACGGCGCTTGCTGCTAGGTTGGTTTGCTGTACCTATAGAGGTGAACCATCACCGCAAACACCATGAGCACTCCTCCCAAATTGAACATTGTAATGTTCGGAAAATTGTTCACTGTGGAAAGAGCCATGAGGGCGTTCAAGAAGACCTGAAATCCAAACATCGCAACCAAGACACCTACGAGCCACTTTGACGTCAGAAAAGTGATGTTTGCCTGCGGCCTTTTGCCTCTCGCAATTCGCCCACCTGCTTGACCTGCTTTGTATCGCAAAAAGGCGTAAGTGCCGGCAAAACAAAGTGCCGCGACTATTATCATCGCCCCAAACACTTGGACTGGATCGATATACAGCGCTTGAGTGGGAGTCAAAGCACTCTCGTTGATGTAAAAGCCCCAGTAGGTGGTTAGCAGTATCTGCCCGATGCTCGTGATCCCAAGCGCTGTGAAAAATGGTCTGTCCTTCCAAGAGAATTTCTTACTCTTGTCGACGAAAGGAACGACGAGAAACATTAAGATGAAGAGGGTCGGAATCAGGATGCCCGCAATAAACTTAGGCATGAAGGTTCTGAGAAAAGCGTAGAGGCTTGTTAGATACCACTCGGGCAATGTGAAGCCGACGTTGACAGTAGGCGTGTACTGGATTCCAAGTGAAACAGGGTACATTCCACCCAGAATCAGTACGGCTCCTGTAACCGCAGAAACTACTGGAAGGTCAAAGGTGAGGTATCTTGGAAAATGAACCAGCATTAGTATTATCATCACTACCGGTAGAATGAAGATGTGAAGCGCATAGAACCGCAGTATGAAATCTGGAAAGCCTCGACCGAAGATGGTGTGCACAATTTGTGGACCGATCATAGGCGCGGAGTAATTGAGTGACACGCCAATGCTGACAGCAAGAACTGCCCTAGTGTTAACGATTAGGTCGTACCCCGTGAAAGCTTCAAGAACCGTGATTGTTCCAAAAATTATGCCAGTGATCCAGATAATCTCGTTCCTGATCTTGAATCTTCCGCTGAAGTAATTGTAGTACATGTGAGCCAGTGCAAGGAAGACCATTGCATTTGAGGCGAAATAGTGCGTGTTTCTGATTATGAAGCCATAAGGTATAGTATTGTTGATGCTCTGAACGCTCAGCCATGCGCCAGAGAGTGTCGGAGTGTAAAAGAGCAAAAGCAAAGCCCCAGTGACTCCAAGTATGAGAAAGTTGATGAAAGTCAGCATGCCCAGATATGGCAACGGGCTTACGAACCGTTTTGGAATTGTAAACTTGTACGCGAGCCATCCGGTTCTGTCTAATCGCTCTACTAACCAATCGTACAGTTTCTTTACAAGGTAACGTATACCAATTCTCTCGGTTGTCGGTTTTGCTTGAGCTTGCGTTGTTGCCATATCTTTTCACTTTCGAACTAAGTAGCTAGCATTTCTGCCCGCATCCTATTTGCCCGACTATCCCTGTCGCATACAACGTGCCATCAGGGTCTACCGCAAGCGTGATCACAGGCAGCATATTGTTAGGTGGTGCTTGCAACGAGGCAGGCCCCCCTACGGCGTAGCCTGGAGGTTCGTAGTATGGTGGACCGGTTCCAGGGACATACTGGCTTCCATGGCAGGGGCATATTCCCCTATCATCTGCTGGGAAGTAGCTCCAAAGGCACCACAGGTGTACGCAGACCCTGCTCAGTGCCACGAAGGTGCCTCCGCTAATTGGGTCCTTTATTGAAATGTTGCTTGGAGCTGTAAAGTTGCTCGGAAGATGAATGATCACACATTGTCTGAACGTATCGTTGTCAATGTTCGGATTCCCGGTCCTTGGATAGACAAAGGTCGTCCAGTTGTTTTCCGAAATATCAGTTGTCCTTAGATAGCCTCCTGTCGATAGATCAACGATCTTCTGTTTGGGTGTCGAAGTTCCTTCGGTAGATCCATTCATGAAGCCTCCCACAACTGGCGCGAACTGAGCTGCTGCGACTACTCCGCCAAGGATTACGAGACCCTTTAGGAAATTCCTTCGCGAGATTTCTTGTTTTGATTCCTCGTGCTTTATTGGGACAGTAGGTTTCAAAGGTCCAGCAGGTGCTGCCGGTTTCTGAGCTACCGAAGCCGCTGGAGTACCCACGGCGCCCACTGGTCCAGGCTGTCCGATTGGTGTTGAAGTTGGACGCACTCCCACTGGCGGAGCCACTGGTTTAGAAGGTGCCCCAATGGGTGTCGAAGGTTTTGGCATTCCGACTGCAGGAGTAGGAGGTTTTAGAGTCGTTGAAGCAGGAGTTGAAGCAGGAGTTGAAGCAGGAGTTGAAGCAGGAGTTGAAGCAGGAGTTGAAGCAGGAGTTGAAGCAGGAGTTGAAGCAGGAGTTGAAGCAGGAGTTGAAGCAGGAGTTGAAGCAGGAGTTGAAGCAGGAGTTGTTGTCTTTTCAGACTCTTGTGAAGTCACCGCTGATTTCTTTTGCGGTGTTTCTTCTTTCTTGTCCGCATCCTCCTGATTCGTAGACAAAAGAAAAAGATGCTCCGTTCGTAACCCGCTTTCGTACATTCTATTTAAGGATTGAGAAGCAAATCTGTTTCAGATTTCACCGGATCGTTATTTCAAGAAAACAATTCGTCTGAAATTTGGATCACTTTCTTGACAAGATGAATTTCAATCGTGCATGTATCCCGATTAGTTCAGTTTGACAATCAGTTGAATTTTCACTTCGTTTTGAAGATAGCGTACCCGAAAATCCTTAAATCGCGTTTTTTGGGTTGCGTGCGATCAGATTACTTCATGGCCTCGCCTTCAGCATCCGCTCCAGCCAAGACGCTCACTGCAACTGGACCAGTTATCATTGTGATTTTGATCATCGTGGCCGCAATTCTTGGCTTTTATCAAGTGGTGTATTATCCGTCGGTTGCAAAGACTCAGACAACACCTACTACCACAACTGTTCAACCTTCCGAACATACTGTGGAGGTGATAATCGCAAATGGAGCAAGCTTACCGAATGCAGCGATTACTTATGTTCCAGACAACATAACGGTATACATCGGTTACAATGCCACTGTGGAATGGATGAACAACGATAGTACGGTTCACACTGTAACTGCGAACGCCAATTCTCCTGATCCGAGGTTTAACCAGTTTGGTCCCATTTCTCAACCTTGGAATAATATTTGGCAGAACGGTTCCAGTCAAGGGCCGAGCACAGCGAACTTCACTTTCACAATTCCAGGAACATACTCTTACTACTGCTCCTACCACAACTGGATGAAAGGCGAAGTGATCGTAAAGTCGGCACCGCCTGGTTTGATTACCAGCGCGAGCTCAGCGACCACAGTAGTAAGCTCTAGCGCTGCTGCTATTCAGCCACTCGATCTCTTTGTGAACGCACTGACAGATCTCGCCAGAAGCTTTGCAACTCTAACTGGTTCCGCGGCAGCTCCCTGAAGCGTGAATCTGTCAAGCAGTCTCTTTGATTCTGTGTCGCTGATTCCTGCACATCTGACAAAGACCTCAAAACCAGTAGACAATTTGATCTTTGTAGCACTTCCAAGTTTACGCAAGAGCCTTATCTTCTCCTCGGCGATCTTGCTCTCGAACCTAGACGTTATGTTTCGCTCCAAATCCGCCTTAGACTTGCTGAAACTGACTGCAACAACAGGAATCTTCAGTTTCTTGTTCAAGAGTTCAATGTCGACCACATTGTAAAGGCTGAGTACGCTTCCAGCAATCATCATAGCATTGATGTCATTTCTCTTGAGTTTGCGAAAGAGGCCAAGTATCGCATCCGTGGCATCCGAGCCTCCGACGTGAAGTGTTCCCAGAGCTATACCATCCATTACCAGATCGCTCCGCATTACTACTCCTGCGAGAGTTGAGAGCTTGTCTTTCTGACTGAAACTCTCTGCTATTCCAAGAGTACGTATCGCTTTCTTTTCTAGGTGCAGAGGCATTTGCATACTGCCAGAGAACATAACATCATTCGTAATCTTGACCTTTAACTCTTGTTTTTCGAATGTTCAGAGAAGAGTCATGGCAACAGGGTCGGCCTAGACAGATACTGATAACTACACCAAGTTCGAGACGGTTGCTCAGATCGAGTGAATTTTACGTGACCGTACGCGTAAACTTGGGCGAATTGAGTAACCCCTACATGACTGCAAGAATGTTTGTAAAGTTCGTGCAGTCAAAACGGGCCATACTGATCCCCAAGGACTTTCACGGCCACACGGTGCTTATACTCGACGCCGAAGACTCCATAGTTTTGTCAGAGAAGGTCAAGAAGATAAGGGCCAATCTTACGTACGAAGTGCTCGGACAGTCGTTTGAGGAGATTCTCAAGCAAACCGAAAGGGCGCTTAAGGATAAGAAAGCATTCTTGATCGAATGAGTACGCTACATCATAATCTGGTTCGAACTAGCAAGTTGAATCAGCCACTCAACAGTTCTAACCGCCCAGTCAGCCTCTTGTGCCGTGGTTTGTTGGCCTTGGAGCACCTTGAGCCTGAGCAGGTTCAGCTGATAGATAGGCTGCGATATATCTGTTGAAGACTTGGATTTTGTCTGAACCAGATAAGCCATGTCGCTTATGCTCATTGATTCGGGTACAGTGCCGGAGCTCTTGAGAACGTTGCTAAGCACAACGTAAGCAGCCTTCACCGACAACTCAATCGAAGTGGTTGTGTCTCCTCGACTTAGGGCATTCTTAGCGTTGTTCAAGAGAGCTTCAGGCCCAGTCTCCATCGTAGCTTCGCGCGCAGCTTCGATCTTTGCCACTGTCAGAAATTCTGGCGCAGGGGATTTGTTCAAAACAAAAACATAGATTGCCGTGACAGCAGCAACCAGCGCCACGGATGCGATGAACCACACGGCGAGATAGACTGCACTTGTTCCAGCAACTAAAACAGGTATTGAAACTGCCAACGAGATTAGCTCCATTATTTTTGTTTGCGTCATTATTGATTTTCAGGACTAAGTTCAGTTTCCGGCCCCATCAGTAGCACACTAGCGAAGGTCGATATCGCAGAGATAACCATCAGGAACAAAAGCAAGCCCCACTCAAAAATTGGCGAAGTTACGAGGGACACGAGTAATCGTCTTACATCATACTCTTAAAACCCATTCCCCTTGCTTACGAAGGCAGGACATGCCCACAATGTCGAGACTTTACGGCCTTCGTTCATCACTTGTGATTTCATTCGTAG
>JAKAPU010000173.1 GCA_021806865.1 archaeon | reverse complement strand
AGTAAGGTTTGAAGGAATTTAGATAGAACCGTATTCTCAGCTCGTCTTCGACAACTTGGTTCCTTGGGACGTAGAGAAGCCAGCCATTGGAGAAGAGAGCCGAATTTAGAGCAGCGTACTTGTCGTCCGACGGCTTGATCGCCTTTTGAGAAAACATCGTCTTGAGAATACCCTCGTGCTTCTCAAGAGCTTCGTGCAAATCACAGAATACAATCCCACTAGATTCGAGTGATCGCACATTCTTTGACGCGATTGTCTCACTCTGCGTGCTCACGTAGTATTGCCCAGATTCTATTCCGGAAGCAATCTCAGACAAAGGCAATGCATCCGACGCAATTGTACCGTACGTCAGAGATTTGACACTTGAAAGTCCCTTTCCTATTTCAAGTGCGTGCTTGGTGTAAAGATTGGACTTTTCTTCTGGCAAAACATTGAAAGATCGCAAAGCGTCCATCCGGAAGTCCTTGAGCCACCTTGGTTCGTTCAAAGACAAGGAAATGTCTTCGACTAGGCGTTCATCGATGCTCAAAGTCTGTTGCGACACTTTCGATTTCCAACTCTTGAGATTGTTCCGGTCTATTAATGACCGATGCCTTCGGGCCCTGATCTCTTGGATTAGCCGACTGATCCAACCATTTCCAGTTGAATCAAGCGATTTAGCTCCACGGCATACTCCATTGGAAGTTCCTTTGTGAATGGTTCGAGGAAGCCCATGACAATCATGTTCAGTGCGTCTGATTCCTTGAGGCCCCTGCTCATCAAATAGAACAATGCTTCTTCGCTGATCTTGCCCACCGTCGCTTCGTGCGTGATATTTGCTGTTTCCTCGTTGATTTCATTGTAGGGGTAGGTATCCGTTCTGGATGCTTCATCAAGCAGGAGTGCATCACACCTCACGCTGGACTTTACACCGACAGCACCCTTGTCCACGTGAAGTAAACCACGATATGTCGTTCGACCACCATCCTTACTGACCGACTTGCTCGTTATCCTAGAAGTCGTGTAAGGCGCGCGATGGACTATTTTTGCCCCCGCATCCTGATGCTGGTCTTTTCCTGCAAACGCTATCGAGAGCACTTCGCCTTTTGCTCGCGGCCCCATCAAGTAAATGGAAGGATACTTCATTGTGAGTCTGCTGCCTAAGTTACCGTCGACCCATTCAACTGTCGCATCTTCGTAAGCATACGCTCTCTTTGTTACTAGGTTGAAAACATCCTTTGACCAGTTCTGAATTGTGGTGTATCGCACCTTTGCCCCCTTCTTTGCAATTATTTCCACGACTGCAGAGTGCAGCGACTCTGAAGAGTACACCGGCGCAGTGCATCCTTCGATGTAATGGACCTCGGCACCTGGTTCTGCGATGATCAAGGTCCTTTCGAACTGTCCGACGTTCCTCGAATTTATCCTGAAATATGCTTGGAGTGGAATCTCGACTTTCACTCCTGCCGGGATATAGACAAAACTGCCTCCGCTCCAGACGGCGCTGTTCAGCGCGGCAAACTTGTTGTCATTGGGTGGTATGATCGTTCCGAAGTAGCGCTTCACAATATCAGGGTATTTCTTTACCGCAGAGTCGGTGTCAAGAAAGACTACGCCCTTCTTTTCTAAATCTTCTCTAAGTGAATGATAGACGACTTCCGATTCGTACTGGGCGCCAACCCCTCCCAGAAACTTGCGCTCCGCCTCCGGTATTCCGAGTCTATCAAACGTCTTGCGGATGTTCTCGGGAAGATCCTTCCAGTCTGTGCCCATTTTGTCGGTTGGTTTAGCGTAATAGTAAATGTTGTCAAAATCGATTATTGATAGGTCGCCGCCCCAACCGGGCATCGGCCTCTCCATGAAGTATTGGTAGGATCGCAGCCTGAAATTCCTCATCCATTCAGGCTCATTCTTCATCTTTGAAATCTCTTCAACAGTGGATCTTGTGAGTCCCTTCTTCGACTTGAATACAAGTTGCTCTGGATCCTTGAAGTCATACTTGCTATAATCTTCATTGATAACTTGCTTTGACAATCAATATCCACGTTATGACGTATGTTATAACCCTTACATCTAATAAGCGTTTTTGTGGAATCTGACACGGATCGTAGATTGTCAGGCTAGGGAGATAGAATCGAATTCGTTTGCCGATTCTTGGCGCGAACTTAAGTGGAGATCAGACTGTCGGAACGACACTCGGTTCTTCCTCAGCGCCTTGAATCCAACTGTAACCTTTCTCCTCAAGCTTGGATGCCAATTCTGGTCCTCCGGAAACGGCGACCTTTCCCTTAACCAGAACATGGACAAATTGCGGCTTTACATAGCGGAGAATTCTCTGATAGTGAGTAATCAGAAGTATTCCGATTTCCGAACTCTTGACAGAGTTGATTCCATCGGAAACCAACTTCAATGCATCAATGTCGAGTCCCGAGTCCGTCTCGTCCAAAATGGCGAACTTCGGCCTCAATACAGCCAACTGTACAACTTCTGCCTTCTTCTTCTCTCCGCCTGAGAATCCTTCGTTCAAGTATCTGTTAGCGAAACTGCGCTCCATCCCGACGACTTCGAACTTGTCCTCGAGCAACCTTCTGAAATCTCTCACAAGCATCGGTTCATCTTTTCTGACCGCGTTGTAAGAGATTCTCAGAAAATTCGCTAGGCTCACTCCAGGAATCTCGAGAGGATACTGGAATCCCAGAAAGAGTCCCTTTAGGGCCCTCTCCGTTACTGGCATATCCTTGACGCTTTCGCCATCTATCTTGATGTCGCCCGAGAGGAGCTTGTATTTTGGATGCCCCATCAATGTGTAGGCAAGAGTACTTTTGCCAGAGCCATTTGGACCCATGATTGCATGGATTTCTCCAGTCTTCACTGCAAGTGAAACTCCCTTCAGTATTTCCTTTCCTTCTATTCCTGCGTGAAGGTCTGTGATTTCTAGTGTATGTGTCATTTTTCAGAGACTGTCCTTCGACCGGTCGAGTCCATTCTGGTGGCGCCAATCAGATCGAATTTCATACCGACATGTATGACGTATGTTATAAATTCTTTGCGCATGTAATGGAGGCGTTCTAGACGAATTCTCGGAAGAGTTCCTGCGGCTGTTCGATTCCGAGCTTTGCTTTTGTGGGATTCCCGAATTTGAGTGAGGGCTCCAACTCTTCGTATGTCGGCTTCTGAACCTCGTAGAAAAGACCGATTGGAATCTTTGGATCCCACTCTCTAGACCTTTCCATCGCCTGATCGAAGCTTGTTACGTCGTAGGTGGATCCGTTGAATTTGTAGCATTTTTGCCTGAAGTAATCATAGGTGTTCACCTTGTTCCACGTTACACATGGACTAAAGACGTCAATCAGAGAGAATCCCTTGTGCTTAATCCCATTTTGTATAAGCTCTGTCAGATGCTTTGGATCTCCGGAGAATCCTCGAGCTATGTACGTAGCACCCGAAACAAGAGCCAGGGCAATTGGATTGATCGGTTCTTCAATAGTACCTGTTGGCGTAGATTTTGTGATGAAATTCTTTGCACTTGTCGGCGAAGCTTGGCCAGTAGTCAAGCCGTAAATCTGATTGTCCATGACGATGTAGGTGATATCCAAGTTTCTTCGCATCGCGTGAACGAAATGCCCTAATCCTATTCCGTAACCATCTCCGTCGCCACCAGTGACGACAACGTTCAGTTCTGGGTTTGCGAGTTTTGCTCCTGTTGCAATGGGCATGGCTCTGCCGTGCAAGCTGTGAAAGCCATAGGCATGTATGAATCCTGGTAGATTGCTTGAGCAGCCGATACCTGAAACAACGAATAGATCCTTAGGATCAATGTCAAGATTTGACACGGCCTGAACGAGCGAGTTCAGGACACCAAAGTCTCCGCACCCAGGACACCAATCAGGTCTTGTTTCGCTCTTGTACTTCGATATCTCCATCATTGCGCGAGAACCTCCGACGCGCGGACCACGATTTCATGCGGATAGACAGGTTCCCCATCATACTTGTTGAACTTGTTCTTGATTTCGAATCCAGTCTCCGCCCGGATCATACGAGACATCTGCCCGGTATAGTTGCACTCGACAGATAGTAACTTTCTTGCGCTTTTCAATATTGCGAAGACGTCGTCGGCTTTGAACGGCATTACGTTTCTGATTGCATATACATTCGTCTTCTTTCCTTGCTCCGTGAGAGTACTGGCTGCTTCAATTGCCGCCCCGAATGTGGAGCCCCAACAAACCAATGTCAGGTCGGCGTCTGCAGGTCCGTACAGCTTAGGTGCGCTGATTTCATTTCGCGCCACATCCATCTTTTTCATGCGCTTCACCATCTGCCTCTCGCGTTCCTTAACGTACTTTGGAATCCCTGCGAGAACATCGCTCACAACAACGCCGTCTTCTTGGTGTTCATCACTTGCAGCGACAAAGATTGTACCGGCCATTCCTGGTATTGCTCTTGGAGAGACGCCCGTCTCAGTGACCTTGAATCTCTTGTAGGGCTCAGCGGGCGCAGTAGTTAGCAGATCTCCTCTGTCAATCACTACATTTGCACTTAGATCATCCACGCTTTCGATGTGTTCAGACAACAAGAGATCACTTGCAATGATTACAGGGCACTGGTACCTCTCAGCCAAATTGAAAGCCTCGATCGTGGAATAGTAAGCGTCCTCGATTGTCAAAGGTGCCAATACAATTCTGGGAAAATCGCCTTGGGATGCACCGGTGATCATGTTCAGATCCCCCTGTTCAGTTTTCGTCGGAAGTCCCGTTGATGGTCCAGCTCGCTGGGCGTCGACTATGACGAGTGGTGTTTCTGTCATTCCAGCCAGCCCGAGGGCCTCCACCATGAGCGAAAAGCCTCCGCCAGAAGTTCCAACCATTGCTCTGACACCCGCATTCGCAGCGCCAATTCCCATATTGATCACGGCAAGCTCGTCTTCTGCTTGCTTGACCACAACTTTGCAAGAAACCGAGTGTGCGGACATCCAGTGCAAAATTCCCGAGGCCGGAGTCATCGGATAAGCGGCGTAGAACTTGCATCCCGCCATAACAGCCCCCAAAGCGAAAGCTTGGTTTCCGGTCATGAGCATCTTTGGTTTGGCGTTTGGAGGTGGAACAACTTTCAGATCCAAGGGCTTGAAATTGGCCCTTGCATACTCATATCCTGAAGCCGCAGCTTTGACATTTGCGTCTATCACTGCTTGCTTTTTCTTGCCGAAAGTGTCTGTCAACACACCCGAGAAGATGTCAGGAGACAGGCCCAGAAGGAAAAGTGAAGCCCCAAGAGCCACCGTGTTTTGCATTATGGGATTCTTATCGAACTTTCGCGACAGCTCTCCCAGTGGCATCGGAAGCACGGTCACTCTTTCTGGAACTAGATTTTGACTGAATTTTACGCGATCCTTATCGTAGATTATCACTCCGCCCTTGGATACAAAGGGCGCATGAATTTCGGCAGTCTCAGAATTCAGAGCTATAAGGACGTCCAGATTGTCGCCTTGATTAGTAATCTTTTCTTCGCCGGCTCGAACCTGGAACCAAACATGCCCGCCCCTGATTGCAGATTGGTAACTGTTTAATCCATACACGTGCAATCCGCTGCGCGAGCAAGTCCTGGCGAGTATTTCTCCCGTTGAGGAAACTCCGTCGCCTGCGGCTCCGCCAATTCTAACGGAAAAATCATTCCTCAAATTCATTTTCTTATTCCTTCGTCAATTGAAAAAGTCTGAAAATTCCATCCTATAATGATAACTATCCGCTCTGCAAACTCTCGTCAGCTGCCTCGGTACGACGTTGACCAAACTCCGAACCTAACTAAAACAGATAAATGAAGGTGAAAAAT
>JAKAPU010000172.1 GCA_021806865.1 archaeon | reverse complement strand
TTCCTCACGCAATCGATTTTCGCCTATTGGTTTCACTTGGCTTTTCACCTTTCACTTTTGAGCTTGGGACCAATCTTCTTTGCAACGAATCTTATCACTGCTGCCTCGGCTTTGGGTGCATCGTTCATAGCTGAAAGACTGGGAAACTTGCGCACAATGGTGTACACGCATCTCATATCCAACGGTTTTGTAATTCTGATACCGCTTGCTGGCTCCCTGATGCTTTCGTTAGCTTTCCTATTCATGAGACAAAGCATGTCTCAGATGGATGTGCCCACACGGCAGGCCTTCATGGCGCAACTATTCACTCACGACGAGAGGGTTAGCGCAAACGCGATAACAAACACCTCGAGAAGTATCGCTTCCCTCTTCGGCTCACCGATCAGCGGAGCAATTCTCACTGTAGGTATGCTATCATTCCCTCTGCTAATTGGAGGCTTCACGAAGGTCGCGTACGATCTACTGATCTACACGAAATACAGAACTAGAACGAAGTGAAAAAGGTCTTACTCGACACTCCGCTGAAAATCGATATTTCTTAATTACAACCAACTTCGGAAGCGTTTTGAGGCGCTACTCATTGGCAAAGTGGATAACCAGAGAAAAAGCAAAGGTGGATAGAATTGCCTGTCCTTGGCTCATAAAGAAATTCGTGGACAAGGAGGCAGTATTCCTATTTGCACCAAAAGACAAAGTGAAAGAGATTGCAGAGATGGAAGGGGCAATTCCTTTCGACGCGCCCGGAGTTGAACTGACTCATTACCAGCAAGATGGAAAGGAGTATGTGAGCTTCGACGCAATCATCAAAAATTACGGTCTAAAAGACAGGGCGCTTCTTGAGCTGGCAAGGATAGTGAGAGGTGCTGATGCAAAAATTG
Organism: archaeon; assembly: GCA_021806865.1. The sequence continues at coordinate 4,931 of JAKAPU010000172.1, read as the reverse complement.
AGGACACTCCGCAAGAGTCAGCGGGATTGGAAGCAGCCGCCATAGGATTCAGAAACATTTCAACTAATGATCAAGAAAACATGCAACTCCAGTTTCCACTCTACGATGCCCTATACGAGTACTGCAGGCTGAAAATTGAGGGCGCGCAGAAGCTGGAACACTCGATACACTAAGTGAGTCTGCGTTTCTACTGAGAACCAGTTCGGACGGAAGACTACGCTCCTGATTTCAAAATGGCTAGAACCTCACTGGTCGATTTGACTTCAAACATCTTTTTCATCACTATCAGAGATGCTTCATGAGTCTCTTCGTCGTAACTTCCGACAGCATCTTCCACGACAATTGGAAGGTATCCAAGGTAGGCGCCGTGTCTGGCCGTTGCTTCGACTCCAATTTCCGTACGAACGCCGACCACAACGATCGAATCAATGTTCCTAGCTCTCAGAAGCTGATCCAGATAGGTGCCAATGAAGAAGCTTGGAGTGTGTTTCTTGATGACGATGTCCTGTTCCTGCGGCGCAAGACGATCAACTATTTCCCAATCGTGAGTGCCTTCCACCATAAATCGCTGCTTTCTGGGGTCAATGCCCCTCTTTTGAATCACCCGAGTCTGGTATCTTGTCATGTATTCATACGGGAGACCGGTCTGCTGGCTATAGATCACAGGGTTGCCAGCCTCATGGGCTGCGTCTATCAACGACTTGATGTTCGCCACAATTTCATCGTATTTCAGTGCCCTCTCGGCTATGCCGTACTGCATGTCCCAGACTATCACCGCCGAGTTTGCGTACTCTGAAGAATGATCGCTCATGATGGGTGCAGATGACCGACAGTCGTTAGAAGTTTGCGGTAATCAGAGCGAATACTTGATCAACAAGTTTCGAAGAACGTCTGCGGCATCTTCAGCCTTATCCGTCGTTCTTTCAAGATACTCGTATATCTCCTTGTTCTTCATCACTACAAAGGCGGATGTCTGAGGGCTTTCGAAAATGGATGCAAGGCTGTTCCGAAGCAACACGTCTGCTTCATTCTCAAGCTCGTCGATTTTGATTGCGGCCGTCTGGATTACTACCTGAGCGTTTCGACCCTTGAGAGAAATCACGGCTGATCTGACCGATTCGCATTGAGCCAGTATTATTTCGGAGAACCTGAGTATTTCGGGAGTAACCGTATCAATGTGATACACGTCCATGCGCGAGGTCGTTGAGTCAATTAGATCTAGCATGTCATCAAGCGCCTTCAACAGTGCCGTGATGTCCTGCCTGTCTATCGGAGCAACGAATTTCTTTGCAAGTTTTGTGAAGGCCTCGTGGACGAGCTCATCTCCGTTGTGCTCAAGTATCTTGATCGTCTGGGCCAGAGAGTGGGCGTCGAGCTTGCTTTTCTTCGCGTATGCCTCTTCGATTCGCGAGTGGAACACTTGGGCGCTTGAAAGGACATTCTCAGAGATCTGGTCGAAAGTTTCGTAGAAGGTCTTGAAGATCTCGGAAACATCGTCAAGAGACAGCTTCTTTGTCTCCGTACCAGTGAAAAATGTCAAGAGTCCTCCAGCAAGACAGGCAGCGGCGACGGTTCCGAGCATCGCAGACTTGCCAACGCTGTCGAGGACGAAGGGGAGAAAGAACGTGGAGACAAGAGCACCAATCTTGCCTACCGTGGCGGCAATCCCATGCCCTGTGCCGCGTAGCCTTGTCGGAAACAGCTCTACCGGATAGACCCATGTCGTCGTGTTGGGCCCAAGATTCTCAAGTATGTAGAATACCGCGAGAAGAACTAGGAGGCTGTCCAGAGATAGCGTCTTTATGAGAGCAGCCGCTATGAACAAAGGGATAGCCATTCCAAAGAAACCGATTATCTGCAGCTTCTTCCTTCCGGCCACATCGATCAGAGCAATCGAGGAGAGGTAGCCAAAACCAGCAAAGACGTAAAGCATGCCGGTTGTGATCGCCGAAGCAAGAACGGGTCGAGAAGGGCCATATAGTGACTGGATGAAAGTCGGTGTGAGTATTCCTATTCCATAAACACCCACATCTACCAGAAACCAGCTCAGAGACGTGAACACTACTCGTTTCGCGTACGGAGAGAGCAAGAGCTCTCTCATAGAGACTTTCTCAGTGACTGTGTCCAGTTGTTCCTCCGTAACTGTGTAGCCAAAAAACCTAGACATGACGTCCTTTGCTTTTCCCACCTGACCATGAGCAATGTACCACCTTGGCGTTTCCGGCATTCGCGTTCGAAGTGTTAGGGCAATTAGAGCGGGAACAACTCCAGAGAGCAGTATCCAGCGCCATGCGTCGGGCCCCGCAGGGATAAGGAATATACTTGCGACTACTGCAGCCAGTATTCCAAGACCCTGGAAGGCGAAGACTGATGCGATAAGTCTACCTCTCTTGTCGCTGCTTACAAATTCCGCAATGTACGACGCACTGATTGGATAGTCTGCCCCGATGCCGATCCCAAGTAGAAACCTAAACAGAACGAGCTCCCACACGTTCTGTGAGAACGCAGAAAGGGCTCCGAATACGACGAAGAACAACAGGTCGATTACGTAGAGGGTCTTTCTTCCAACACGATCTGCGAGATTACCAAATATCACGGCGCCGAATACTGCGCCAAATATCGCGCTGGAAGCAATTGCTGATACCTCTACCGTTCCTGCCTTGAAGAATGGAACGATCTGCAGTAGCGCTACGCTGATCACGAAGAGGTCGTATCCATCCATGAAGACTCCGGCGCCCGATAACGCGAGCACCTTGAAATGGGAACGAGTCATCTTGCCGGTTTCTATCTGTTGAATCAGGCCACCTGCTTTGCCAGCCCGGGGTGTTTCACTCAAAATACGCTCACTTTCAATTGACTGATTGTGAAGGTGTGTCGTTTCGGTCTTCAGTCGCAACTACTTTTGTGCCTTTTGAGGACCTATAGTGCGCAAAATAGAAGACGGAAACTGCTCACATGCTATTGTTTATTATTCATTCACTCAATATTCTATTGAGGGCTATAGAGGCAATGCGTCAGACTATTTCGGCCACAACTATTGCCGTGAGTGCGTAGTTGATTGCATAGAGCGAAACACATGAAGGGCAAATGGCGCCTATCACGCCAAGCTCCAGGTACCACAGATACACAGTGAAGATATTTCCTATCATCAAGAAAGGAAGCAAGATCACAGCGTTCAGTGGAGATCTCCCAGCTCTGCTGAAGATCACCCCGAGTATTAGAAGGGCCGGGAACCACACCAATCCCAGCACGTAGAACGGAATCCCGAACATCGAGGTGTGGCCGCTAGCGGCGACAATGCCGCAAGACAGATAGGAGTTTATCGTGCAACTACCGAAGTTGGCCGTGGCGTATTCATACGCTGTGTATGCGGCATCTGCAACCCCAATCGCCGAAAGAAGGATGAACAGAACCGACTTGACGTATTTCAATTCAAAAATCAGAATCCACTAAGGAGGGTTTGATCTCTAAATTCGATTGGATGGCTTCTGTCGTAATGAAGTTGCATCTGCCGGTTAGCTGCAAAGTGTGATAAATGGAAAATTGTCTCATCAAACACGGCATTCCTAACCATTTTCGTCTGCAAATTCATCTCGCCAATATCTGAGGCACTGTAAGACCTGTGAGAACGTAGTTTATAATGTAAAGACTGACGCAAACGGGGCAGATTATACCAATCACGCCGATCTCAAGGTACCAGAGATATAACGTAAAGATGTTGCCGACCATCAGGATAAGTAACAAGAGGTTTCCGTTGACAAGCCCTTTTCTTCCCCAAGCTGAGAAAAAGCCGCCTAATACTAGAATAAGTGGAAACCAGAATAGACCCAGAACGTAGAACGGAACACCAAAGATTGAGGTTAGGTGACTTTCAAAAACACCTGAGCATGAAACTTTCTGGCTAATGTTGCAGGCTCCTGTACCTGGGGCGTTGTACGCAGTAAGCTCATCATAGGCATGATACAACGCTACAAAAATGCCGACCAGGGCTATTATCAAGAAAGGTTTAGAAGAGTTTTGTAGCGCCAACCAGCTTCGTTGTCTCCACAAATGCCGTTTCCTGATTTGAAACAAGTATCAAGTTTTCAAATGTGGTTACCTGATGCTGTGGAATGAACGACACGTTTGCAAACGACTGACCACAAACACTTGCTGGTTGCCCGTTGTCGATTTTGCAGATCGCACTAATTAGTGTGTTTGCGGCTCCATCTATCGCTTGTGCCACATTGCTGTTGGGGTCGTTCAGTTGTGAACCAATCTGTGTCCAGTTCAGGTTGTTCAGGGTGCCGAAAGAGTACTGAGAGCTAGTGACAATGTATTTTCCGTCCATGTATACGAAGGGATAGGAATTTGCGTTGTACTGATTCCACAGTTGCTGCTCCACAGCATTGACAGATTGCAGTGGTGCGTGGTTTACATTCTCGTTTTCCACGCTGACGAAAGCTACGTAGGGGCTCACATACGTTGAATTCACGAAAGTGAGAGTTGTGACATTTCCATCGTTGGGTGCAGATCTCATGTACTCTAATCCAGTGAAGTTTCCAAATTTAGAGAGTGCAACGACAAGGCTCCATCTCTCGGCCGCGCAGTAGGGGCAAAATTCAGCACCGATGTAGAGAATCTCTGGTTTTCCGGTCTGGTTCAAAGGAGTGCCAGAAATCGGCGTTGGCGAGGTCACACTAGCGGGAACGCCTATTGAAGAAAGCGTCTGGAAACTCACGCCACTCAGATTCTGGTAAAGAGAAGTAGATATTGGCTGGTTGAGTATGCTCGGTCCGGTTGAAGTCGTGGTACCACCGCTAGTTGATTGTACATAAATCAGGTACCCCACGAGGCTACCAACCACTATTAAGACAACAACAAGGCCTATGGTTAAATTGCGCGTGGCGCTGGTCTTGGGCGCGACGAAGCGCTCGCTGGGGTGCACTTTT
>JAKAPU010000171.1 GCA_021806865.1 archaeon | reverse complement strand
GTTGCACTAGTTGATTTCCGTATCTACTTTTTTAGACTTGGATCAGGACGAGAATGCTTGGATGTATCTCGACCTTTGATCTCTTTCTATTCACGCAGCGACGCGTGTATTTCTAAACAACACCAGTTCTTTCCGTTGGTAATCAACACCCAGCAAGCAACACGCTAGAGATGATTTCCGAAAGGTCTCCCTTGCAGAATTGAAGCGGGATAGCCTGAACGGGAATCACTGCACGGTTGTCAATGGCGCTACGGACAAGCCAGCCAGACACAAGCTCATAATTGGCAAGCGACCGCTCCCGCAGATACGAGAGTCTCTGAGCCATTTTTTGCTAATCGAAAGTACCTCAGATCGGCCGTGTAGTGACAACGAGATAGAGTGCTTTCTGACAGAAATAGTTTCGAAAATTAGTCTTCCAAGCGATTCAGGAGTTCTTTCCACCTCAACGCTTCTTTGGGTGCGCTCGCGCTTTTCTTTTTCATCAAGTCGTGCAGTGTATTGTCTTCGGTGAGAAGAATGCACTGTAACTCTGCGGCGCAGGAGTAGATTTGCCTGTCGAAATAATCCCTGACGTTATGCTTGGTCAGCAGAGCATCGGATAATTCTTCCATCCTTTCGCTCGTGATGATTGTTCCCTGCACCCTTTCATCTTTTTCAAGTGAGAGCAATCTCTTTCTGTAGGATTGCAGCAGAGCGACCCTTTTTTCCGGCGATCTTTTGGAGTGTCTGAGGATTATCCATTTTGCTTCGATCAGAGAAACGGGATTGTACCCGACTTTGTACCTCTTTAGCAACTTGGTGAAGGCTGATTCGTAGTCGTGGTATTCCAGCTTCACTCCAAAAATTGGGAGAAGGTACGACGTATCCAACAGGAGCTCATCTAAAGAGACCCTCCTCCTTCTGGGCTTGCTCGTTGAGCTTCTCCGCCTGTTTAGTGGTCAGTCTCACTACGGGATTCTTTAGCAAATCCTCTATTGAGGGGATGGCCTCTATGACGAGCTTTTCGTCGACCACGGTGGCCTTGACCTTGCCTCCTTCCTTTATCTTGGCCCTTTTCCTCAGTTCAGCGCTGGTAAAGATTTCGCCCTTTTTTCCGACTTTGAGCGTAATCTCCGACAAGTCGATTCTCTCCGAGAAAAATTCGTATTCCAACTATCTAAATATTGCCGTACTTACGATTAGAACCTACATCGTGCTATTCGAAGAACCGTTGTTCGAGTTTCAAATCTACTCTTCATTGAAGTCACTTTGGGTTCAGTGCTCGCGTTTCAATCGTAAACCTGTTTGATGGTTCCTACTCTCAGCGGAGTGACTAGGGCATCCTGGACATGGTATAGGACTCTAATGCTTTGACCAATTTCATAATCGCAAAACTCTGAAAGCTTGCCCTTCTTCCTTACTCCAACTAGACGAGGTTCTATCGAAGACTCCAAATCTTTGATGTCGCTATCCACCGTTCTTTATACTCAGGAAAGTGAGCGATACTAGTGTTTGAAAAGATTCGTGGCTCGGACCATTGCCAATTCTACGTTCTGCTAATCGGAGTATTGCAACCTTAACCATGCAATGAGCTCTTTCGCGCTTTTAGTCTCCTTGAAGTGTCCTTGCTCGATCTCCCTCAAGCTTGCCTTCACGTCCTTCTCTTCCTCTCTTGTGATTCGCTCGAGTTTGTGCTTCGAGGATGCCTTCATGATTCGGACATTCGTTGGAACGCGGATGTATAAAATCAAATTTCCTTCTACTTGGATCGCAGGTAAGGAGACGTTCGGTTAGAAAAAGAGAATGATAGATCGCGCCGCTGGGATTGCAACTTCAAACCTTCTCACCTGTGTCTATTGAGAGCCATCTCCAATGACAGAAGAAATTATCAAGGCCCCCAGACTACTTTTCAACCAAAGGGATTTTGGCGTACGCTCACTACGCGAGAGAGTGTGCTTCCTATAAGAAAGAGTTTGATCTCTTTTAGCTGATACGTTTCATGTCCTTTCCGTCAGTGTACAGTATCTCTACTGCACTATTACGGAACTCTTAAAAGAAAGCTCTTCCTTTATTACAACAGTTGAAAACAAGCTGTCCCATTCGTTCAGAGCCCAAAACAAGCTGTGCCGTGAAAAAGATCGCGCCTGTGCGGAGCTGAAAAAAAATTTTTCCTTTATAAATCAATGATGGTAGCATATGAATGAAAGAGAGATACTCGAACAACTGCTAGAGACCCACTTCAAGAACTACCTTGCAATAACAAAGAAGCTAGGGATGTACGAGCCCGACGATCCAAAGTACGCCTCGCTACTCAACAGCCAGATGAAGGTGACTCGCTCAATACAAAATTGTATATCACTTCTTCGAGATCCGAAAAAGCAGATCCTGCCGAGGAAGAAGGAGAGGAGCGAGCTTGCAACGATGATGGAGGCTGTGAAGACTGGCCTCATGTATTACAAGGGTGAGCCACCCGAAAAGACTCGAAACATGACGGTTAAGGATCTGGGTTGATCTCTTGGAAACATACGACTCAGAGTTCACAAAGGAGGAGCTCGACTTTCTTCGCTCGATCAAGTCTAGCCCAGCCAAGTTTTGCTTCGGCGTGCTCGGGCTCAAGCCCTTTCGCTACCAAAAAGAGTTTTTGGAGGATAGGTCGAAGAAGATAATTGCTTGCGCTGGTCGTCAGGTCGGCAAGTCTTTGATCTGCGCAGCAAAGGCGCTGTGGTTTGCTATCACAAATCCAGGGACGACGACGCTGATCGTTTCGTCGACACAGAGGCAGTCATCGCTCATGTTTGACAAGATACTGAGGTACGTCGAGTCTTCTTACTTGTTAGAGCAATCTATACGACGAAAGACTAGAACTATGATCCGTTTCTCCAACGATAGCGAGATGGTCGCTCTTCCCTGCGGGAGGCACGGCGCTTCGCTCCGCGGCCACACGGCACACCTGATCATTGTGGACGAGGCGGCGTTTGTGCCTGAGGACGTGATCACGCAGGTCGTCACTCCGATGCTTTCGACGACAGACGGAACCATAATCATGATCTCGACGCCATACGACAAGAAGCACTACTTTTACCGCGCTTTCAACTCGCCTCGCTGGAGCAGATACAGGTTCAAGACAGAGGACAATCCGCTCGTGAAGAAAGAGTTCCTCGAGGAGCAGAGGGAGGAGGTCGGAGAGGTCCAGTTCAGGCAGGAGTACGAGGCGGAGTTTGCCGACGACGAGAAAACATACTTTCCCATGGCGCTGCTTCGATCTTCAGTGCACGTCTGCGACGACGTTTCACCTTGCAAGTACTGCTCTGGTGTTTACGACAGCAGTGAAATATGCGGGGATCTTTACGCGGGCTATGATCCTGGCGGGATGAATGATCCTGCCGCGCTTGTCGTTGTTGAGAAAGTATCTGTTGAGAAGAAAACATCTTTTCGCGTCGTTCTGACAAAGACGTTCGTTGTCAAGTCAAAGAGCGGCGGTCCGTCCGACATATACACGCGCTTTACCGTGGAGGTTGCTGACCTGCACAAGAGGCTCAAGTTTCGCAAGCTCATGGTGGATTCGACTGGGATCGGGAGTCCCATCTTGGAGCACTGCAGGGAGTTGAAGCTGCCGGTGGAGGGAATCAGCTTCACCAGAGTTAGGCAGGAGGAGATGCTGTCGAATTTGAAGATAATATTGGAGCAGGGAAAGATTACGCTGCCGGACAACATGGACCTTCTTTCCAGCCTCAACTGCATCGTGGCAAAGCGAAACAGGATCGGCGGTCACATCTTTGACCACGCAAACGGGACGCACGATGATCTTGCCTATGCTCTTGCCCTCGCTCTGTGGGGAGCCAGGTTTGCGCCCATCATTGTTATGAATTCAAGGTGATCAAATGACACAATACTACTTCATTGATTGGTTCGGACCCGAGCAAAAGGCGGCAACTTGCGGGATGTGGTGGCTCGTCGAAAAGGCTTCGCGTGCGTCGGAGAAGACTGGCTTCGTCTTCGTTCCTTCCACCGAGGACTTTGGCGACAAGACTTTCGGCGTTGCTGTTTCAAAGCTGTACGGAGAAAGGTACGTCAAGGAGTTGATGTTGAACAAAGAGACAACCATCGGGAAAACTCGAATCATTCTCTTTGACGAAGAGAGTATGATCACGGATGCTGGTGATTGTCCGCTGGTTGCGTTCTATCCGTTCTCCGAAGAACTTGAAGGGCTTGACTCGATCAAGAACGTCTCGGATATGCTCGTCGTCCCTTACATCGAGAAAGAATTTGTCGCGTGGAAGCAAAGGAGAAATCCGATAGTGTTTGCTGTGCCTCAAGAATTCGCCTGATATCATCCTGGATTTTGAAGATATGCCTGGCCTGGCTTGGTCATTCCTCATGAATGGAGCCAAACATATCGTAGATCACAGTTTTGCGCCGATGAGTTTGAGAAAGTCCATCCCAATCTCGGTTACGGCGTAGAATGAATACTCGTCCTTGGAGAGAGTCTTCTTGTAATGATTCTCGATGGCGCCGGCAGAGATGAGACTCTTCAGATGATAATTTATGGTACTGACGTTCATTGGTCCGAAAATGTTCAGCAACTCCTTGAATGATAGTTCTCCCTTCTCCGCCAAGAGAAGTACGATGGCACGATTTGTAGGATTGCCAAGGGTTTCGATCAAGGAACGCACTACTTCTGGAATCTTTTGATTTTCCTTTTCGATCAATTCCGAGGCTTGCATTCTCAACTTTCAAGGTAAGTGTGGACCACCGGATTATTAAACTTGACTTCTCTCAATATATATTGAGAGAAGTCAATCTCATGTAAACTAATAAGCAGCTCACTCGAGCGAAGCCGCTTCGCTTTGTCGTACGAGAGCGAAGTGCTTAGCTGGTTTCAACGACTGGATGGCTTGCGACCAAACTTCAGAGTGTGTGTCTACGGTCACTACCATCCCGATTCCGAACTTGGCCTACTCGAAAGAGTGTGTAATGCTCTGAGAGAAGGTAGCTCTGCTTATCCTCAGACATATCTCGTAAGGGATCTGCCGGATCGAACTCAGTTCTCCGGAGATAATTATCTAAAGAGCATTTTTGCTATACAACAGTCTCACGCAAATTTGCTGATCCTGACATTCGCTGGATCTAGTCAAGGAGTCTTGAGAGAACTAGGTTACGTTATACAAAACAATGAATTTGTTCCAAAAAGCACCGTATTCATAGAGACTGACTATTCTTCCAATGGCTCAACATTGAGGAGAGCAACTACGTCGCTTCTGGACGAAGATTTGAAAGCACTCAATTTCAGAGTTGTTCACTTCAGAAAAGGCGACTTGAATGATCTCGTCACACAGGCAAAGGGGACAGTAACAAACTTGTTCTACTATTACATCAAAAACAGAAGTGCCGATCTCAACATGGCTAGACTAATCTAGTTATTTTACTTCATAAGCATGCCGTTGCAAAATCAAGGTATCAACGATTGAACATAACACGTCAAATTTCGATATGAAGGATTCTCTCTGAAGATGGCAACGATTCCAAGATTTGTTCTGGCTCTTCTAGGATGACAGCGCCGTAGTCCATCATCGTTTTCGGCCACTTCAACGATTCGTCTTTCATGATGCTCTTCCAAATGAAGAGAGGCCTGCCTAATCTGAGTGCCTCCCACCCCTGGTGTAGCGATCCGCCTGCGCTGATGCACTCAATAGTGGAACCTTTTCTCACAGCTCTTGTGATCCGGAAAGATCTCATTATTCTTACGATGATTCTCGACTCATCGCGCCTGATTGAGTAAGAGGCTCGCATGTTTCTGTCTATTTCGTAACGAAACAGGTTGTTGATCCTCAAG
>JAKAPU010000170.1 GCA_021806865.1 archaeon | reverse complement strand
ATGGCTCGGCATCAAAAATGCCTCGAAAGTTTAAGAGCATTGTTCAGTCCGGCTAGGTACTCAAACTCCGCACGACATATGCCCTAAGACTTTTGAAGCGTTTTTGGTGGGCCCTTGGAATTTCGAGGAGTCAATGCCTTCAAGTGCTCGAATCTCGAAATCAAAGCCTAACACGGATTCGGAAGTCAAAGCAATCGTTTGGATTCTACGAAGAAATGTTTCGGGTTTCGATAGAATGTTTGTGAGGGACACGACTTTTCAAATTCAGCGCGTGTATCTAGTAATATCGAAGAATCAAGTGTCCTAAATTGGACAAAATCAAGCAGAAACGTTATACCGTGAAACATGCGACCTGATTCCGGACATTGGTATCCGCTGGCCCCGCCTACTCATTTAGGAACTTGAGCTGGCTCTTCTTTGGTTCGTTCACTTTCAGCGCTGCGGGTAATATTGCCGTGAGCGTCCTCACGTACCTATACGTGATTGTTTACAGAGTGGGATACGAGCTGAATCCTGTCATGTTGATCGAAGCGAGGGTGCTCGGCGTGTGGGTCATCCCAGCACACATCGTGAGTATAATTGCATACTATGTTCTCTTTTACTTCACGATTAAGCACTACTCCATCACGCGAGGCAGGCTCGCGCTCTGGGTATCCGTTTTGCTGTTGATTCCAGCTCTATCGGCATATGATCTTGGTTTTGATGTGTGGAGCATAATCCGTGGAACTTGAATGAGAAGTCGTTATAGTCAATCTATCCAGACTGTGCGGGAATCGAGGGCTCTGACCAAAAGGCCTTATTGCTAGTAGTACGCTCTAACTACCTATGAGCGAGGATTATGTCTCCGAGGGGAGGAACACGAAGCAGGCAACATTGCTTCCTGAAACTATCTATCGATGAATACGTAAGCGACGATAATCCGGTGAGATTCATAGATGCTTTTGGGGATTCGCTCGACATAATAAAACTCGGATTCAAGCATGCGGAACCAGACAATGGCCCAGGAAGAGCTCCGGATCCGAGCTCATAGGCATAGACGCAACGAATCAATAGTCTTTATCAGATTCCTGATAGAAGGAATCGTAACCAAGATTTTCATCTATAAGAACCACATGATCTTGACATTGTTGGTTACTTCGAAAATTCTAGACGGATTATGGCATCCGAACTGATCAATGAGTTCTTTGCCGTGAACTTCTACGACTAACGGTCTCGGAAGTTGTTCTACTTTCAGTAGCTCTCTTTCTCCTCCTTCAATATCCATTTTGAGAAACGAATGGGGAATTTTCAGGTGATCCAGATTGAATTCTGAACAAATGACTTCCACATTGATTCCCAACCTGGCCACATTTTTCCGTGATATTTCGCAAGCTCCGGGATCTGAATCGATCGCGATTACTTTCCTAGCTCCCTTCTGGAGAAACATCACGGCGGTTTCAAGGTTACCAGCTCCCACGTCGAGAACTATTGAACCTTCAAGATTGATTGGAGTGTACCACTTTGCAAAGTTGAACGATTCGTCCAATGCTATGTCTGCATGAAGCTTGTCCAAAAGAAGATCGTAGCCGAACAGGTTCGCAGAGCAGAGATTCTCGCTTATCTCTTTACGCTTGATTGCTCTAGCTCTACGTAGAATCTTCAGAAATCTAGCAATTTGCCAGAAAGCGTACGTACGATTTTGAAAGACAAAGACTGGCAGGCCTCGCTTGCGTGATCTTCCCACTATCATGCGTAGTGCCAACCCTGAACGTAGGCATGCATTACTCCTTTCCAAACAAGGTAATGGCGCTTCAAGGAAAACAGAGCTACTTCCAAGTCCTTCGTCATTAGAAGTGCAGCTAGTGCTTTTGGGAATGCGAGACCCATGCGCTTGGTTTGGTCAAAAGGATGGAGCTTTCCAAAGTGGTACCCATGACGGCCAGCTTCGTAAGCTTCTTCCATATTGTAAAGGCGCAAATGATCGCAGACAACTTCTTTTGTTCTGATCCACCTAAACCCTTTTCGCACCAAATGGTCTCGAATGAATTCGTCTTCGTAAAGATGTACATCAGGAATCCTGATGTCCTTTACGAGTTCAGTTTTGATCAGTGTATCTCCAGTGAAGGCCCGATGCACATATTCGTGCCAAGGCTGGCGATTTAGCATCTTTGAAAGGCGAGACATCGAATCTGCCAGCTTGTCTGCCCTTGCATCAAGGGGATATCTCCATAGTCCCTCAACGGCCCCGATTCCATCCTCGACATACTTTTTGACATTATTGAACCAATTAGAGCGAATACTAACATCAGAATCAACAAATACAAACCAATCTGTTTGTACATGATTGATAAGGTCTTGACGAGCTTTTCCTCTGCCTTTAACAGAGCTAGTCAAAATTCGATTGATTGGAATTGTAGATTCGATATTCGAAATGAATTGTTCCGAAAGAGGCTTCAATGTTGGCACACAAACATCAATTTTGTTCATTTATTTTCACCTGTGGCAAGAGCAACAGCACTTTCCTACTGCCAGCGTATCTTTTTTGGAGGCAAACTGATGAATTGGATCCTTGAAAACTATTCTGATGATTTCAAGCATGTCGCAGTAGAGTAGATGCAATTATTCTCACCATATTTCGCCAGTGCGATTCAAGCAAGGGTCTGATTTTTCGGACTTTATTTCGAGTGCAACCAATCCAATCATCGTTGAGACAACAAGGATTCCTATTACCAGAAGATTCAACCTGTATAATCACTCTCGAAGAGGTCCGATTACTTTACTCTCTGCCTGTCTTATCGCATCTGGCAGAGTCGCTGCACACACGTTGAACTCGGACCGAAGTTCCTTCATGATGAGCTGCTCGACTAGAAAACTCCCATCGCCAAATACCGCTTTCAATGAGCGAACAAACTTTTCTGGATCAGAAAGTATGGAGGTCTTCTTCACTCTGCTGTTCGATTCGAGCATGTGATAGATCGCTATCCTGATGTTCGTACCTAGACTGTCGAGTGCCCTATCCACGCACTCTAGTATCTCTTTCAACTGTTTTACTCACTCCAACTGGTTTAGATTCAGTCTAATCTTCTTGCAAGTGAATCTGACTCTAGTTTGCTCAAATTGGTGTCACTTCACCGTGTTGTTCTGGGGATCAAATCTTTCTATCTCCCTGATCGCTTTTGCGAGATTATCAGAGGGCAAGTTTTTGATTCCTGAAAGCTGTTTCATTTTTTGTATCGTAATCCTCACGACAATCTTTGACCCGTGCCCAAACATAACTTCAAGAAATCGAGCAAAGGCCTCGGGCTTGCTTGGAATCTCCTCCCTCTTGAGACCAAACTCATTTTCCATTCTCCAGTAAATCGCGGTTTTTGCATTCTCGCCAAAGAGCTCCATGCTCTTGTCAATGTATTCGAGAATCTTTCTACGGGACTCTGCATCCCGGTTGTATTCCGCAGATTCCATTTGAAAGATCCGCCATCAGATTACACATGCAGACATCTTGGTTATGGAGCTTCTGCACGCTCTAATTCTGAAACGCGGTGAATTTTGCCGCATTCCAGACGGGCCATCAAGTACATTGACAATTCAGCAAGTACTGTGATCGGAAATGGCCTTGGTGCATCTTACGGGAGTCTGAGTAGAGAGTCGCACGAATGCAAAAGGGGCGTTTTGAATTGGAGTAGCAACCGCCTAACTATAATCTCCACGATGCTCATATCCGCCCAAAGCACCTGCGTCAACAACTACTCGTAATCACAAATGGAGATTGCGGGTCGGTCGTAAATATATCGGATAACTGGTGATCACTAGATTTCTGTATTTCGGCAAGAAAACAAATAAGTCGTGCTTCACTTGGATGAGTTCCAAAGTTTCGGATGCAATGACTTTGGAATACATGCCAAAAACGATGACTGACGGATTGGTATTTGGCGTATTTGATGCGAGGAACCATCAATCGTTCTTGCATTCGATTGACTCTGCAAGCTTGCACGTACGATATGCTTTACCTGGATTTTGCTAGTGTCAGGAGACCGTTGCGATGGACGCCCTAGATTTGCAGATACTTGAAACACTGAGACAGAACTCGCGAAGCTCGTTGACAGAGATTTCAAAAGTAGTTGGAATATCGGATGTTACGGCGCATACTCGAATCAAATCGATGGTTGAATCCGGGGTGATTAGAGGCTTCACGACGATCATCGATTATGAACAGTTGGGTTACTCCGTAACAGCCTTCGTGAAACTGAGCACAACACCGGGTAGCAAAGATGCCATCGGAAAAGCCCTGGAGAGCATCCCTTGGGTAGTCGAGATTCACGAGATATCCAGCAACTTTGACTTTCTCCTCAAGATCAAGGCGACTAATCTAGGCGATCTCCGAAGCAAGATAGTCAGTGAGCTTTCGAGAATAGAGGGCGTACTGGGGGTTGACGTAACACCAATACTCAACGTAAGGAAGGAGTCGAGCATGCCACTGGCTAGTTTCAGGGCGGTGCGTGGCGAATCAGGCGTAATTCACGAGTTTGCTGAAGTTGCTTCCGATAGCGATGGGATCGGAAGCCTAGTCGAGAAGTACAACTCCGAGGTAACTGGAAGGGAAGTCCTGATCACGTACGTCAAAGCGTCGGACGTGAAAGCAAACAGGACAGAGATTGTGGCACCGGCTTACACGAAGGAAGCCGAAGAACTCGCAAGGGCGTACAACATCGAATTGAAGTCAGATAGGGATAAGTTGCAGTGAACATGAAAATGTTCGAGACGCCCCCTTTATCCCGTCTTCACTCCTGAACATTGGGGATCGAGACAGGATTGTATGCAGCAGTTTGAATCTGCACCGGTCGCTCATTCTTTATAATGATAATCGTCACACCCCATTATCAGGCACGTGCTCGCTCTGTCTAGTTTTGAGGACTGATTCCGCCTTATGCCCATCCCCATAGTTGTGTCCGTGCATTCTCTTGACAGTTACAAGTTGCTTTCGGTTCGCCTGTAAAAAGCATCCAGGGCCAGCCTTTGAGTATCATGATTTTTAGCCGATGTACTCTTCTCTTTTCTTCTGTTCGGGCGAGCAGAACGGTTGTTCAAATCACTAGGGATAAAGAGAGCCTACAGCCTGCTACGCCAAGGACGTAAAACAGAGGTTAGTGAATCCAATAATGGACGTTGGTCTCCGAAAGAAAAAAGAACAGTATTCGAGCACAGGAATTGCATCCGCAGCACTCATTGGATTGTTTTTGCTGACTTTGGCGCTCGGTGCGGGGGGTCTTTTCCCGGCTCACGCGGCCGCTGCGGCCCAGACACTCAACAACGTGCAAATCCAAGTTCAGACGACCAACTCCAGCCTGTCATCCTTTTACCTCACAGTCTACAACTCGACCGGCTATCCCGTTGCTTCTTCCAGTAGTGCGTATCCCGGCTTTGGCGCGATGTTACCAAGCGGGAGTTATCTCTTCGTTGTGACGGCGACTCTTCCATACCCGTACTGCTGCGTGGAAACATACGCTGCAGTATCATCTTCTTCCGGGACCGCCCCACCTGTTGCAAACGGATCTTCCAGTGGTTCTGCAGTAATATATCCGGTCAAGTATCCTCCGGTGGAGTATGGCTACGCGATGAGGGAGATCACCGGTGCCGATTCTTTCACCATACAGACTTCCTCGATGGCAGACGTTCCTACATCCGATGTTACGGTACACGTTTCGTATGCAAATGGTACGGCGGCGTCCGGCGCGTATGTATCGGCTTCGATCATCGGATCTTACTATTATTACCCTACTGCAAACTGGGTGATGTGGGGTCAGACAGGACCCGACGGATCTTTCACACTCAAGGTTCCCAGTCTACCGGTG
>JAKAPU010000169.1 GCA_021806865.1 archaeon | reverse complement strand
TACTCTTTTGCGTTAGACATCCAACCTGCGTCTCCAATAGCAGAATTTTCCTATTAAACGACGCAGATGATCATCAAACGTGATAATTACTTGGCAAGAACCCTAGCCATGCAACTGGTGCACGGTAGTGGGCCCCGGATGAATCACTCCGCTTGGAATGTTGGTGCTGTCTCTATGCTCTCTGAATTCGAAGATGCGACTTCAGGCATCGACGCTTCGGCGATAGTTTCAATTGGAGGCAATTCTTGAGGCACTATTGTGACAGAGCTCGCGATCGACTTTACTTGGTCTGTCAATTCCTCGAGATCTGCTCTTGGAACGAGGTTTGCCATCACACTTTCAAGCTCGGAGATCCTCTCGACGGACTTTCTGTGTTCTTCCTCAGGCACCATGGTCGCGATTCTTTGCTCCAGTTCGACGTTCTTCTGTAGAAGAGTGTCAAACTCGCTTCTTGGAATCATTAACTTGATTTCCTCTTCCAACTTCCTGCATTCTGCAACTGTTTGATTGTAGATTTCTTCTGGTACAGTTGACTCACCAAACTTTGTCTCCAGACTCTTAATCGCGGTTTGTTGCGAACTGCTTGCTTCAGCTAACAGAGTAATCTGATTTGTCAGAGTGTTTAAACGACCACCCAGTGTCTCGGTTTTCTCCAAGGCCTCCTTGGTCCTTTGTAGCTCTGCTGCTCCACTATCAATAACCGACTGCAATTTTGCGACCGCGTCATTGTATGTCTTTTTTGGCACGGAATCTGCTAGTTTGGCTTCCAGCGCCTTGCATCTCAGTGCTAGCCTCCGCATTTCGCCGGTGATTTCTTCGATATCGTTCATTCAATTCGCCCGTCGTTTGTACTAACATCTTGAGAACGCCTAAGACTACGTAATCCCCTGAATGAATTAATGTTGACAAGATTGTCCAAAGAAGTTTGCAATCGAGGGCCGGTGAAGGGATTCACTGCGTATTCGAGGTAGATCCTTCTTCAGTGCGATGAGTATGATGCGATGAAGAGATTGCAGCAGTGAGTTGGAAACTATACTCAGAAACTTTCTTTATATCTTGGGTTTCGGCGGTTTTGAGAGAATGGTAGACCGAAGCGTCGCACGAGAACTAGCTAGACAGTCAATCAAGCGGGGAGATCCCACTGGTTGGTTTGAGGAACTTTACCTCATGGCGGAGTATCACCCGGAAATAGTCCCTTGGGCAGATAGGAGACCAAATCCTCACCTTGTTGCATGGGCAGAGAATAACAAACTTGCAGGTACCGGCCGCAGCGCTCTCGTCGTTGGTTGCGGGTATGGGGATGACGCAGAGTGGCTTGCAGGCAGAGGCTTCGATGTAGTAGCATTCGATGTATCCCGCACTGCGATTCAAGCTGCCCACCACAGATTTCCAAATTCAGAGGTCAACTACTTGGTCGCAGATGCTCTAAATTTACCTGAGGAATGGCGAGGAGCTTTTGACTTTGTATTCGAGTCCTATACATTGCAGGTATTGCATGGAGAGTCCCGCGCCACAGCAGCGCGCATGATTGCCTCGACTGTGAAAGAAACTTTGCTGATTGTGGCAAGAGGTAGAACGCCAGACGAAGACCCCGGAAAAATGCCGTGGCCTCTGACTCTTCAGGACTTTGTTTCATTCGAACAGTCAGAAGACGGACTCATACGGGTATCGTTCGAAGATTTCATGGATGATGAAGATCCTCCAGTAAGGAGGTTCAGGGCAGTATATCGAAGAAAATAGGCAGTGACATTTCAGGCTGGTGAGGGACATGAAGGTCCGAGTTTTTGCCAATCCCATTTAAAGGAGAATATGTTACAGCCTAGTATTCATTACCAAATCTTTGGTTTGGATATCTTTTCCTTTGTCATTAGCGGGAGAAGATTCAGACCAAAACCAGCCAGCTTGCTGCCGCTAGTATCAACATATTCATGGATTTGATCAAACTTACCGTCTTTCATGCGACAGATCAAACAGACGTTTTCGGCAGTTAATGATCCATTTGGCATATGGAGTTTTGCAGTAATGCCTGAATTTGTTGCGTTAGTAATGTTCACAGGCAACAAGGTGCTGGTGGGCGAGGAACCTACTTCAAAACCTAATTGAGTTCTTGGACTAATCCCTCTCGCTCGGGGTCTCTTCACCATGAGGCGCTGGAATGTAGGTCAACAAGAAAGATCAGAAGCGATCTCGCGCGACATCTCGTTGACGATGCACCAAGAGCTTCTGCGATTCGCTTCGAAAGACTTCCGGAAAGAAAGAAGACATGATTTCCAGTCGGATCATGATCTTGACAGCTTGCAAAGCCGTATCGGTGTGGTTGAGCAGACATAACTCAGGTTGATAGCAACTGAGGAGAATAACTCAACTCTTGCAGAGTTGCTGAGCATGTCTCCATCGGGGAAGCTTTTCCGGTACTGATCTCTGAGAAATTGGAGGTCTTCTTCATTGCTGCTACTCACGGGCTATTCGCAAACAGCCAGATGTCGCAGAAGTACTTGGCCTGCATTGACAGATTGATTCGTGAGCGGCCTCAAAATGTACCGGAAAAGCTCTGGAGCAAATGCACCTACCAAAGTAAGCGCAAAGAACACTACTGGAATGGGATAATTAGGAAGATTAGCAAGATACGAATTACCGGCGCCAAAGACATATCCTAGAACATATTCGGCAGGTACCCAAATCAACGAAATCGCTAGAAACCAAATCCACGAGCTTTTGAGAAACTCCCTTGTACGACCGACCGAGTGTTTCCTCCACCATGTGAATTCGGAGTTTATCTTCATACCAGCAATACCGCCTATGATTCCTGAAAAGATAGGGGCAAGTCCTCCTCCAACTAGGATTTGAAGTATCGAAAAAAGTACAACACTAATCCCCCATTCTTTCTTTGAACGAAAGCTATAGAACAAATTACAACTCCTAGGCTGACTATCATCGCAACAATTCCTGTGATCAGAAAATTTGGAATTAGAGTCATTGCTGGTTCGCATTGAAGAGGATAAGGCAGACACGGCTGGCTTACTGCGCTGATTGCGATGCCTCCCGGAGCAACATTACCTTGGAGTGTTTCAAAATAGCCATGCTCAATTCCATACACTCCTGTCATGATTCCAAATATAGAAGCAGTTATTCTTGTTGCGTTAGGCATAGCTTTCACTTTCACCTGGATCTCTTGAACAATACGGCAAGTAGACTGCCTGATGCTATCAGAACGATCCAGTTTATTGTTAGTACTGTGACTTCAAAAGCGACAATGTCGTATTTCAACAAGGAAAATGCTATGAAAGCCGAAATCACAAGGACGAAGCTTCCGACAAAGAGCCAGCGGATGGAGCTTTGCAATTTTCCGCCTGCAAACACTGGAGCTATCGAGAGAAAGGAGGCGCTCATCATCAAGTAGGCTAGCCCTTCAAGCCCGATGAAGAAACCATGAGGATTGTACTGTGTGAAGAGTGAAAGCCCAGAGGTCTGTCCACTTGTGATACTGGGAGCTACAACAACGAATTGAACAAAGTAGTCTATCATAATAGTGGATGCGTAAATCAAAGCAAATGAGATCCCAATCTGGCTGAAAATCTTCTTCTCAGGAGGTGCAGTGTGGTGGATACTGACGAGAAGTACTACAAAGATTGGAGCGAGAAGTAATCCTGGATAAAGCCAGATATAATCTGAAGGAACAAACGATGCAAGCACTGTCTCATATGGATAGGGAATGCATGAGCTTGTGCAAAATGGACCTGACCTTGCCGGGGTTAGGATACCAATCACGAAGAATGCTGCGGCAAGTGTGGTTGTGACAACGGCAGACCAGAATCCAACACGTGATGCATTCTTCCTTGCTAGAGCATTTGAAATTTCAGATGATACGCTCTCTGTGGTAGATTTTGCTATCATGCCGGTATCTTCTCCTCCCCCTTGGGCTTTCTTCGCAACTCACCGGTTGGATGATACCAAATGAGCCATGCGGCTCCAATCACCATACTCATTATCGCAAGTGAGACTATTGTTACAACTATGTTTTGGAAGAGATCAAACCCTTCTGACCAGAAGAGCGCATAGATTAAAATGAACACTAGCCACCCGATCACGGCTAGGATTGAACCAACTATCGGACCCATCGGCCCCTCGTACTTTGTTTGAGAGTTTTGCATTTATCTTGTTAGTCACCTTCTAACACACAATCATATTCACGCTGGAATCGTTTTTTCCCTCTGTAAGGTTGTGGAGGGGAACTTTCTCGAGTAAAGTAGCGCAATCAACGAAAAGTAAGCCAGTGCAATAGAAGCCACAAGTACGGTAACTTCGAGAAGAGAATAACCCAGTGGAGCTACTTCAGGCTGCATCAAATGTACTTGGTCTGCTATGACTTGAATGACGTTGAGGACTGAAGCGAGAATACCAAGCATTGCCCCGAGCTTCACGCTTTTGTAAATCAATGGAATCGTTGCGATTTCAACCATCAAGATCAAAATAAAAAACACAAACCAGAACGGAGATACATCAGCTTGCGGTCGAGTTTCAAACCCTATCGGTGGCGGAAATTCTAGCACCGTCAAAATTAGAATTGCAGCTATGGACCCGATCACAGCTCTTCTAGCGGTCAAAAGTGAAAGCATTATGCTGGAACTGCTTCCTTCTTTATCACAGCCCTAAGAAATTCCGTTCCAATTCGAAGACCGATTTCTTCAAATCTCTTCTCCTCCCCCTGCTTTAGCCGAGCTCCAGTTGTACTCCCACTTTCGAGGAAGACCGTAGCTGATTCGCGCTGCGCAATAATGTTGATTCCCAGATTCCTTAGCTCTTTCTCAATCAGATTTGATGCGCTTCCGGAAAGTGGTCTTGTTAGCTTGGTATCAAACGCAAATCCATATTTTCCGAAGAGATCAACACTTTTCAGAGATTCAAGGAAAGCCTTCATCGGCTTTGATGCGCTGCGCCATTCTGTTGGTGCGCCCACAGCAATCAAATCATGTTCTTTGAGCGATGATGGACTGACTTCTTTTGCATTAACGCAAGATGTTATAATCCCAGATTTCTTGAGTCCTGCTTCAAGGGACCTCGCAATCTTTTCCGTATTGCCGTAACGAGTATCAAAGACTACTACTGCGCGTTTCGCTTCAGACCCACAGCTAGCACCGATCAAACAAATCTCCTTAAGTAATCAAGCTCAAATCCTATCCATTAAACGCGACAGACGATTATCAAATTTGATAACATGAGCGCATTTGCAATGAAGGAATTATAGAAGCAATGAATACGCATATGCACAAGCCGCTCGGAAGAAGAGGCGAGCAAGCCTGAAACAAAAAGAAAGTATCGCGCCCGACAAGCGAAAGTGGCATCCCTCGCCCATTCTCGGTCAGTTGGTTCTTGTCACCACCGTGAACGAGGATGGTGTTTCGAATGTAGCGCCTAAGAACTGGATATCGTACATGGCGTTCGGCCCTTCAATCATCGCTCTCGGTTGCAGCACAAAGCACTGGACGGCGAAGAACATCCTTCGGTCAAGTGAATTCGTGATAAACATCCCCGGTGAAGACTTGGTGGATAAGATCTGGGAAGCCGGCTACTTGGACCACCCCAGGCCGGTGGAGTCCTTGGGGTTGACTCCGATTCCTTCTCTAAAAGTCAAGCCGCCGCGGATAGAAGAGTGCAGGGCTCATCTGGAATGCGTACTTGACAAACACTTCGCCTATGGCGATGAGGTCATGATACTAGGACGAATAGTCGCAGCTTCGATTGATAAAGAGGCTCTTGAAGCTAAAGACCCCTACGAGTATCTCAAGATGCTCGTCTTCCTAGAAGACGGAACGTTTGGAACAATAAGATCG
>JAKAPU010000020.1 GCA_021806865.1 archaeon | reverse complement strand
GTCTCAGTCGAGGAAGGCCTGAAAAGAAGCCTCGTTGGAAATCCGAGGGAACTGAGAGAAAAACTGCAGCTCTACGAGAAAGCTGGAGTGAACCTCACCGAACTCAAGTTCGTATACTCTAGCATCTCGGAGTTTCTCGAAATGATGAAACTCTTCGCAGGCGAGGCTCTATCTTCGTTCGAGTAGAGCTAGACTGACCTAGCGGCCATCGATTTCTTGAGATGGATAAGGTCGTCGATCTCGTTGTGGACAAGAAGCCTCTTTTGAATCAGTATCTGCCTCAGGCTCTCTGATCCTGTTTCGTTATCGATTTCCTCGATTATTGAGTCAAGACGAAGTATGCATATGCGTAGAGTGAGTATGCTCTTGTCCAAGAGCTTCGATTGCTTCTCAGCGGCATCCTTTACTCGCCCCAACTCCCTGCTATCCATTGCAGACACGATGTCATCCATCTTCTGCCCACTCTTTGAAAGCACAACTGCTTCCCTCACCTTCTTTGCGGGAAGGCCGAGTTCCGCCGCTGTCTTTGCCAACATCTTCTGTTCGTCTGCGTTCTTCATCCACACGATCTCGTGAGCTGCGCTCGGCGATAACTTGTCCGAGCTAATCAGCTCCAGTACAATCTTCGGCAGACCAAGAAGAGCTATCCTGTGCGACACGTACTCTTCGCTTCGACCAATCTTTTCGGCGAGTGATTTCACTCCGCCCCAACCTTTCTGTTTTATGTAGAGCTGGAAGGATCTTGCCTCCTCGATTGGAGTAAGTGTTTCTCTCTCAATGTTCTCTATCAGCCCGATCTCGTAGGCCTCCTTGTCGGAGAGTTCTCTGACAAGGCATGGTATCTTTACCCAGTGCAGTTTCTTGCAAGCTTCAAGTCGTCTGTTGCCAGCGACAATTTCGAATCTGCTCCCCGAAAGTCTAACTATGATCGGTTGTAACAGTCCGTTTTGCTTGATTGAAGCAATGAGGGAATTCAGGTTTGATAGGTAGGTTCTAGCGTTGTTTTGTGAGTGCTGGATCAGTTTCACGTCAATGTACTCCGGCACGAGATCGGTCCTAAGATACTGCTTGATTGTAGAAACCAAAGCGGAATCTTACGTGATTGGGGATTCTAAAAGCATGTGTTGTGTAGCAACGTCATACTACAAGATCGTTTGCAGCCTTGCAATTCTTTCATCATGAGGGATGGAATTTATCCATAATTTTTCGAAATCATCGATTAATCCCGCGATCAATGCGTTGCTATCTGTCCAAAGCGCCGTCGCCTCACCCAGACTGGTCGGAGGCTCGCCGACCGGAAGAAGCAGAAGTGAGTGATCTACGATCGTATACCTGAGATGCGAAGACAGCTGATCCGAATGTCTTAGGTCTACCACCCTTGAATATGATATTGCCTCTCGGTGGTTTTCTTTCGTGATGCTAGTGACCGCTCTAATTCTCACGCCTGCATCTATCCGCTCCTGCTCAAGCTCGGGTACTCCTATCCTATCATACAGGACAAGGCTCTTCGGAGAGAATACTGTGATCACCTCCTCTTTGGAGTTAGTGATCAGAGATTTGAGCCTGCGAAACACTTGCTCGCCGGAAAGTACCTTTACGAAAAGTTCTTCGTCCTCCCCACCTCTTTCGTTTTTTACCGGGCCATCGAGTGCAATCAATTCGAGCCGTCTTTTGAGATAAGTTTTTTCTGACCTGAGTCTGTCAATCTGGCTTGCCTTTGCTTCCACGAGAATGTCCAAAGCCTGTTCGGGCTCAACTGCTATGAAGGTTATCGGACTACCAAGCACCTGCTCTATCAATCCCAGTTTGCTTAGGCGTTTCACCGCGCGATAAACGTCCACCCTGTTGATATCTGAGTTTATCGAGATCGATTTCGCTGTCGACTTGCCAAGTTTCAGGAGCGTGATGTATATCTGGGCCTGGACCGGACTGAGCCCGTAGATTACTAGGCTGTCGATGAGATTCCCGCGCTCGGATTCTTGCAAGTTATCTTCCCATCTAGATGCGGTCGTAATTAACAAATTTGGCTAGTCGTAAAGCTATTGCTCAAGATCGCGCTTGACACGAGTATCAAACTGCCTTCGCTAAATCAAGCAAATCTCGAGAACGCACGTAGAGCTGCGAAGAGAGTACTGTGCTTCTCTTGGGTCAATTCGGCCGCATGCCTAAATTTTACAGAGTCAAAAATTGAACCTTTGACGTCCACGAGCCCGTTGCTGAAAGCCTCATCCTGATCCACTTTTCCAGTGATCACTTGGAAGAAAAGATCCGAGTTGCAGTAGAAAGTCACATCAGGTCTATCTAGCTTTCCTGTTTTGAAATCCACTCTCCCGTCGGCTGAGAAGACAAGCCCGAAAGGATCTTCCCCGCTCAGGTCAAATTGGATCGCGCTGCTCCAACCAGAGATGAAATTCTTCACTTCGCTAGTCTTGTTCATGTAATCGGCGAGAAGTGAAATTGCACGCGAGCACTTGCCTGCCAATGTTGAAGCCTCTATTTTGTCTCTCGGCGTTGCTTTGCCGCGGCGAATATCGATTCGAGTATCCGTCCGTACCCCGTACAGCGGCAAATATTCCCTGCAAGAGCTTCCTGGACATCTACCATGCTCGGGTTCGGATTTTTGTCCAACAGACACTTGGTCGACATCATGATTCCCGCAGTGCAGTAGCCGCATTGCAACCCCCCGTTTTCAAGAAAGCCTTTCTGAATTTCCGAAAGCGCGCTTTGGCTAAGCTCTCCGTTCCCAACAAGGCCCTCCACAGTAAGAATTCTTTTGTCGAGGGTGTTTTGCACCGGGTACATGCAAGAATAGACGGCCTTCCCATCGATAGAAACTGTGCAAGCGCCGCATCCTCCATAATCACAACCTCGTTTCGTTCCAAACAGCCCTAACTCGTCCCTCAACACTCTTGATAAAGTATCATACGCTTTGACGTGAACGGTGTAGTTCTTCGCATTGACGTTGATCTCGATGGTGTCGGCCACTTCATTGACCTCCATAGAAGAAATTACGCCACATCACACCGGTCAATTTCTTCGCGCCCTTCTGTATGCCTTCATTATGCAATCGCGAAGCACCACTGGAAGTATTGCGTGTTTGTACTCATTTGAACCGTGGACGGAGGGCAGGAAATTCGACTTAGAGAAGCTTGATTGTGCCGCATCCGAGATACTTCTTTCGTCCGGCACTTTGCCCAGAAGTTTCTTTTCAAACTCTGTAGCGTGCATCGGTGTCCTTTTGACCCCACCAAGATAGACGCTCAACGAATCTAGTTTCCCCGCAGGATCGGAAGAAAGCAGCACGGCGCAATTGATCAGGTTGAAATCGTATGCAGTTCTGCCGATCTTAAC
The DNA here is from genome assembly GCA_021806865.1 of archaeon. Next base: position 22,895 of record JAKAPU010000020.1, on the reverse strand, counting down.
AAAAGCAGAATGCAGGCGCCCGTCGCTCCTCTTCGGAAGCGTCACTTCTTTCACTAATTCTCCGTACTTAAGTTTGGTGAGAAATGCGTCGATGTAAAAGTCCTCCAAGTTTGTTTCGTACTCCTCATTTTCCCTGATAATTTTGAGTGTCGCCCTACAGGTAAGTAATGCGGTTGGAAGATCGACCACTGGGACGGAGATGCATACCTCGCCGCCGATTGTTGCAACATTCCTGACCTGAACTGGGCGGATCTCGTGCAGCGCGTCCCCCATTGCTTCAAAGCCTTCTTTTTCCCCAATCCCGAAGTCGAGCAGGGTTTGGAGCGTGGTAGTTGCTCCGATTTTCACATGGTTTGAATTTTCATCGATGTAGCTCAGACCAAGCTGCATTATCGAAACGACGCTCTTGACCTCTGGAATGTAACCCCGCTTTGCAAGTTCGTAAAAGCCGGTTCCTCCGGCTATGATTTGCGCCCGCTTTCCCTCGGACTTTAATTTTCGAGCGACCTCGTTCTTGTCTTTGGACAGAAAGAACTCGCTTGGTCTGAATACTGGCAAGTCTTACACACGTCTTTTGTAAAATCAAGTACTTTACTTTTCTTGTTCGAATGCAACCGCGTGAATACGAGCAGAACTAGCCCTTACGCGAGGCCTCTTGTCTTGGTAAGCACTGGGCTTAATAATTACGTCCGAGGGAGAATCCCTGATATCAATGGTTTCTTTTGAATCTGCAGTCAGGGAAGCAAAACTTGCAATCGAGCATTGTTATTCTGTGAAGAAGGACGACAACGTAGCAATCCTCACAGATCAGGATCACATGGTTGAAGCGAAGGCGCTTGCTTCTGTCGCCGGTCAGGTTGGAGCAAACGTTGTCCTTCTAGATGCTTCTGATTATGTCCAGGCTGGTATGTTGATGGCAGGTATCCCGGAACCTCCGTCTCACATCTCCTCTTTGATGGAAAAGACTCAGGTCTTCATTATTAAGACGGAAATGGACTTTGCTCACAGGTTCGCTCATACTGAGGCTGCAAGAATCGTTGAGCGAAACAAGGGAAGAATTGCGTCTGTCGAGGAAGACATGGGCACCTGGGGAATCGACTATGATTACCTAGTAGAGACAAAAGATCGCACCGCAAAGCTGGGCGCAATAACAGGAAAGGCAGACATGATACACGTCACCTCGGCCAAAGGCACTGACGTCACTTTTTCGATCAAAAACCGTCCTGCCCTAGTCATCGTGCCACAGCGGGCACCTGGAGACGTGATGTCTCCACTTCCTTTGTGGGGTGAAGTGGCTCACTCGATAATAGAGGACTCGGGTAATGGAGTCGTGGTGGCAGACGGTATTGCCAACGCGGTTGCTAACAATGGCCTCAAGGAACCTATTACTTATAGCGTCAAGAACGGTAGAGCTTATGACATCCGCGGAGGAGATGAGGCAAAACGGTGGAAGAAAATAGTAGAGTCTGCGGACGAAAACGCAAATGTGCTATGTGAATTTGCTGTTGGAACTGGACGGAGAGAGCGGTGGAACACGGTCTCGGAGAAAGGGGCGCTGGGCACCATGCACCTTGCCTTGGGAGAAAACGCTGGTCCTTATCCTGGAGGGAAAAATCACAGCAAGATTCATCTTGATGTTACAATCCGATTTCCCACGATAGAAGTCGATGGAAGAGTCGTCATAGATAAGGGTGTATTCAAATTAGACTGACAAGTGTGACAAGAGCCAGCCGACCATAAGATAAATGCTAGTTGATGCACTCATCTAACCAGAGATATCATTGTGTAATGGCTGCTCTCTGGTCAGCTACGATCCATCCTCTCAATACTTATAATTGAACTACGAAATTGGCGCAAGAGTAGACATTCAAATGCCAATGAGTGCAAGACTCTACGAAGGAAGAAAGATCGATCTACATACGCACATTGGGGATTTCGGCGGCTGGGCTAACGTATCGCTGACGGCGGATAATCTTGTAAAATCCATGGAGCAGTACAATGTTGAAAAATCTGCTGTCTACTTCATGGACAATGAGCTTGTGCGCAACGCTGTCAAGCGCTATCCAAATCAACTCGTTGGTTGCATATGGCCAAATCCCCACGATGCTACAGCAAGAGAGCTTGTCAGAAAGGCTCTAAATGAATGGGGGTTCAGAGGAATAAAGCTTCATCCGCTTTTTCAGGCATTTCTTCCAAACGACGACATCGTACATCCCTTAATGGAAGAGGCTCGAAAAGCTAAAGCCCCAGTGCTTATCCACACAGGACACTCTCCATTCTCTCTTCCTTGGAGCGTCGGCGAGCTGGCAGAAAATTTCAGGGACGTGAAGATTGTGATGTTGCATATGGGCGACGGGCATGGACTTTACATCCAGGCCGCGATCAATACAGCGAAAAAGTATGACAATACATACCTTGAGACTAGCGCCATGCCGATGGCAAACAAGGTAAAGGAAGCTGTCGATATTCTTGGAAAGGACAGAGTGATGTACGGCTCCGATACCCCGTTCGGGCTGCCCCACGTCGAAATCGCAAAGATGACTTCGGTTGACCTAACTGAAGACGAGTTTGATCACGTCTTCTACCTCAACTCGAAGAACATCCTAGGCCTCTGATAAGAGGCGAAGCGAGTTTGCGTTGCATCCTACTTGTATCGTCCTACTCTGGCGGAATCTCGCTGAAAGAGAGGCTAAGGTCGATCCTCTGTGACTTTCTTACTCCCCAAGCAATCGCGTAGATAACAAAACATGCTACGAATATTCCGATTACGAATGCGATTGATGAAACGCTAGATATCGAAAGGAAACCGAGCGGCGGCCCTGCCACGAATATCCATGCAATGAACAGGTTCACAATCAGTGAAAGAACTCCCATTATTGAGAGGACAGGAAAGCCTCCAACTTTGTACTTCCCAGCTGGGCTGGCTTCGAAGATAGCTTTCTTTCTGAACGGAAAGATTATTGCAGTAATGCTGATCAATATGTATGCGATCTGGGTCGCAAGTCCAGCAGTTGAAAAGTAGCTCGTGAACGTCGTGTAGTAAATGATAAGGTACAAGAATGCCTCGCACCCTATCGCTGAGACAATCAGAGCCACAAGCGGCGAGTGTGTCCTCGGGTTTACGTACGAGAATTTCTCCGGCAACACCCGGTCCAGCGAAGCGGCGAGCATGATTCTCGTTGAAGCAAAGTAGACGATCAGGATAACTTGGAATATCCCCAAGGTTAAACCACCCAGTATTATGTACCAAACTATCGGGCTAGAGCTTATGGACGATACTAAGGCAGGATAGTATGGGGTGTAGAAGAAGGCAAGTGGATTGGTTGAAGGGTCAAAGTTGTTGTATAGAGTGAAAAATGATTGCAGGAATTTTATTCCTATGACGTTCTCCAAGAGGTACCAAAGCGCAAGGAGGAAAATTGCGAATACCAAACTCGAACCGACCTGCATCCAAGCTTGGCTCTTTAGGTCGCCGGCCCTTTTGATTTCCGAGAGGTTATAGATGCTCCAGAAAGCATAGCCGAACGAGATCCAGATAATGCCCCAAAGTAGCAACGTACTGTAAAGACTGAATGGGGAAGTACCCAAGTTTGCCGTGTTGATGATGTACTGATAATATCCACCGGCAGCTGCAACCGCGCTAGAGCTAACTTGCGACTGGTTTCCAGCAGCAACTAGGGGCGCGACGAAGTTATTGAATTTGGAAACGAACTGAGCGTGGCTCGTAGTTGCGAGCACACCGAGCAGTGTCAGTGCAGATATACCAGAACCTGCGAACAGGATGTATTGAAGGCGCACATAGAAACGCATACCAAGTGCGGCCACGGCAAAGCCGAGTATGATTATCAATGTCGTTACCTCGAAGACGAGGTTGTTGTTCTCCTGCGAAAATCCGGCTGCAAGAGCACTTGCGACATTGACGTAGTATGCATTACCAGTTTGCTGCCCTAATAGCGCAAAGAGTGGCTGAAGCCCAAGCGTTGAAATTACAGTCCCAAGGAAACTAGCGAAATACCACTGCCACACTGTCCAGGAAGAAAATGTTGCCGCGAATCCAATGCTGGGATGAAGCACTCTGCTTTGCCAAACGTAGTCTCCACCGGACCTGGGCATCGCGGAAGAAAGCATAGAAGTTGACAGGTAGAATGGTATGGCCGAAATCGCCATCAAAACAATAGCAAGGCCGATGTTTGCCCCGAGGAAAGACTGAGTGTATCCAACCGAGAAAAGTGTGGCCCACGTGAAACCGTAGAACCCAATAGCCATAAAGTTGTAGATGAAGGCTTGGTGAGGCGCGATCGCATGAACTAACCCTGAAGAGTCTCTTGAAAATATCTTTTGGGACGATCCCATGAATTTCAGTCTTCGTGGATTTTAGGCGATAGTATAAATAGGTTCTCAGGTACTGTTCTTTCTAACCAAACGCAAGGTCAACCTGAGACAAATTGGTATGACTTGTACCCAGAGTCCTCAATATTAACGAGTGCGCCCTTGAGTATTCCTTCTCCATATTCGCTTCCGGGATTAATGCAAACCGTTTTTCCTATCTTCACTACGTTCCTTGATTCGTGAATGTGACCATGCAGACCGAGCATTGGTTGATACTTCTCAATTGCCTCTCTCACCGATGTAGAACCGGCTCCGAAAAGCACAGGGCCTCCGCCATCAAGCACTGGCCTCGGAGGATAAACAGACGTGTCGAGTTTCGGGCACGTGTCTAACCCAGAGTTTATCGGGGGACAGTGAAAGTTGAAGATTGCCTGCCGTGGATCGTTGAGCTTAGAAACTTTTTGCTCCAAACGTCTTGCAATCTCCTCCTCAGAAAGATCTCGTGGGCAGTGCCAAGGAGTAATATTTGCAAATCCAGCTGATATCATTTCGTGCTTTGAATCTATCAGGATAACCTTGTCCTCTGGCTGAATTATCTTCTTGCTACTAGCCAGCACATCATCGACTCCTGACTCATCATCATTTCCAGCGTTTATGTAGATCGGAGTAGTCGCGTTTTCATCTGCGTATTTAACCCACTCATTAAGTCGCTTGAGTATCAGCTCGCTGAAAATCCTGTCGGCTCTTTGCTTGTCGTGAGCAAGCTCGTTGAGCTCGGAGGGTGGTGCCACATAGAAATACGTTCCAGTGGTCGCAACTATCTGCTCAAAGTGCGCGAGCTCCTCCTTGTTTTTCAGTACGTGCTTTTGGTCCTGAAACTCTGCACTGTATGTCCCATCAGGATTTTCGCTGATGCTTACGACGTTCTTACCGGTGATATCTCCACCGATTATTAGCACATCCGCCTTGTAATGCTTAGCTCCGCGTATGAATTTTCTCCACACGGGATCGCTCCCATGGACGTCCGTTGCAAAAAGAATTCGAGTGAATGCCATTTAGACAGGATTCAAGGCACATCTCTTGTATTCCGAATAAAAATCAATTGTCGTGAAAAGCCACGCACTCTTAAATATCATTGGAAGGATTTGCATGGCATTCTCTGGAGAATTTCGATGAAAGAAAGCAGCGAGAACATTGTCGTTATAGGCTCGGGACTCATGGGCAGAGGTATAGGGCAAGCTTTTGCGACTGCGGGAAACAAGGTCACACTTGTTGACCTTAACATGCAGATACTCGGACAGGCGAAGGATCAGATACGCAAGTCCCTTGACTCGCTTTCTTCGTCTGGACTCTTGAACGAACCTGTTGATGTCATTCTGGGAAAAATTGCACTTGAAACAGATGCAAAGAAGGCTGCAAGTCACGCAACATACATAGAAGAGGCCGTGTTTGAAAACCTAAATGCAAAACTTGAGATCTTCAAGGCGATCGATGAAGCTGCGGAGCCAAGGTGCGTGCTAGCTAGCAATACGACTAGTCTACCGATATCTTCGATCGCGGCTGCAGCAACTCGTCCTGAACGAGTAATCGGGGCGCATTTCTGGAACCCGCCGCAGCTGATGGCAGCGGTCGAGGTCGTCAGAGGAGAAAAGACCTCTCAGGAGACGGTCAACCGCACGGTTAGCCTTCTCGAGAGCATCGGGAAAAAACCTGCAGTTGTGCAGAAGGATGTTCCAGGGCAAATCGGAATCAGGATACTCTACGCGATGATCCGCGAGGCGACCTGGCTAGTGGAAAATGGAATAGCCAGCCCGGAAGACATCGACACGATCGTTAAGGAAGCTCTGGGCACAAGGCTCGAAGTTGTTGGTCCGTTGGAACTTGCTGATCTTTCCGGTGTCGATTTAGTGAACAACGTGGCAAAGGGCGGTCTGTACAAATCTCTGGATGCATCGACCTACCCACAGAAAATCATCCAGGATATGATTGCGCGCGGCGACGTAGGAATTAAGAGTGGCAAGGGATTTTACAACTGGAAGGATGGTAGCAAGAGCGTAGAGGCCACGATAAAACTACGCGACGAGCACTTGATCAAGATTCTACGCGAGAGAAAGGAACGCGGCAGACCATAGTTCTCTTCAAGATAAGCTCTAAATTTTTGGTGGTGCTTGTTGGCTCAAGAAACAGTACAGGTCGAACAGAAACAAATCCTCAGAATTATCGGCAAACCAGTGATCCGAGTAGATGGTGTTGAGAAAGTTACCGGCCGTGCCGTGTATGCTTACGACATGGAACTCCCCCGTATGCTCTATGGAAAGATACACAGGTCGAGAGTAGCTCACGCTGAAATAATCAGGATAAACAAGGAAAGAGCATTGCAGGTACCCGGTGTTTGGGCGGTACTCACTGGTGACGATGTCTCTGATGGGCTCCGAGGGAGGGGGTTGCTAGACACTCCTATACTAGCTCACGGAAAGGTACGCTACGTCGGCGAGCCAATCGCAGCCGTCGCAGCAGATACTCTTGAAGCAGCGGAGGAAGCTGCGGACCTCATAGAAGTCGAGTATAGAGAGCTCCCAGCGGTATTTGATCCCGAAGAGGCGCTGGAATCAAACCCGAAGGTAGTCGTACATCCAGACATAGGTAAGTACAAGCGGCTCAAGGCACAGATCTACAAGTCGGTGTTTGATCCAACTAGACCCAACATTACGAATTATTTCAAGGTTAGGCGTGGTGATATGGATGAGGCTTTCAAGCAGGCTGATCTGGTAATCGAGAACCGCTTTCAAACCCATATGGTTCAACACGCGCATATCGAACCTATCGCAGCTTTGGCAAGGTACGAAACAGATGGTTCGTACACCATCTGGACTTCGGGTCAAAACACTTACAGGACAAGGAGGGAGCTCAGCGACGCTCTAAAAGTTCCCGAAGTCAAGATCCGTGTGATTGCTTTGAGGCACGTCGGCGGGGGCTTTGGAAACAAGGGAGCTGGCCACATAGAGCCCATAGTGGCCTCTCTCGCTGAAAAGACTGGAAGGCCCGTCAAGATCTCGCTGACGAGAGAAGAAGTCTTTGCCGCGACCAGCGTCCGCCATCCTTCTGTAACTTACATCAAGGACGCCGTGAAGAAGGACGGGACGATACTCGGCCGCCAGATAAAGTTGATCTACAATGGTGGAGCTTATTCTCTTGCCGGCAACGTCGCCGTTGGAAACTCGATCCACGGGATGACCAGTGTTTACCGACTCTCCAACCTGAAGGCTGACATTTACAGAGTTTATACAAACCAGATCCAGGGAGGTGCCTTCCGCGGTTTTGGTGCACCCCAGATCTATTTTGCCGTTGAATCGCAAATGGACATCATCGCGAAGACACTGAACATGGACCCTATCGAATTCAGGCGAAAGAACCTGCTGCAGGATGGAGAAAAGACTGCTATAGGGCATAGGATCACGAATAACACCATTGACGAGTGCATATCCAAAGTAGTTGAGGCAATTCGCGCCAAACCACTTCCGAAGGAAGTAGGGGTGTGGAAGTATGGCACCGGTTTTGCGATAACAAAGGAACAGTGCGACGTATCCTTCCCGAGCATGGCTTACGCCAAGCTCAAGGAGGATGGTTCTGTCGAGATCTGGACAGCAGCAACCGATCCCGGCGAGGGAATACACACCGTCCTGTCACAGATTGCTGCCGAGGAGATGCAAATTCCTATCGAAAAGGTGCGAATGGTGTTGTCGGACACCGATCTCACTCCGGTCGGAACAGGTGCGTCTGGAAGCAGGCAGACCTCTCAAATGGGAATGGCGGTGAAGCTCGCATGTGAAGACCTGAAGAAGAGGATGATCGGTTCTGCATCGAAGAGATTAGGCGTACGCGAGGATAGTCTAGCATTCAGAGATGGAAAGATCACAGTACGAAACCAAGACAAGGAAATCGAATATTCGGAGATATTTTCTCCAGGACCAATGGGTGGAGCCTACATTCCAGAAGTTGGCGCGCTCACAGGGAGTGCTTTCTGGCTTCCAAAGACGGGAGAGTTGGATTCTGAAACAGGACAGTGCTCGACAGATCGCGCTGTTGCGTACTATACACCTGTTGCACAGGCTGCACGAATCGCAATAAACACAGAGACAGGTGCAATCAAGATCATCGAGTACATCGGCGCAGTCGATGTCGGAAAGGCATTGAACCCGCTTAATGTGATAGGGCAAAATGAGGGCGCCATTGCGATGGGACTCAACGGAGCAATGAACGAAGAGATGGTTCTCGTGAACGGCCGCTTGCTCAACTCCGACCTCAAGGATTACAAGCTTCAGAGCATCATGGATTATTTCCCGATCAACTCGATAATTCTTGAGAACTACAACCCGGACGGACCGTACGGAGCACGCGGTTGCGGCGAGGCTCCGATCAGCGCTGTTGCACCAGCCCTTGCAAACGCCATCTACGATGCGATTGGAGCGAGGTTCAAGGAACTCCCTATCACTCCGGAAAGGGTTCTGCTTGCGATGCAAAAATAGAACGCTTTCTTTCACCGCTAATTTTTCATATGGGGAACGAGCTTCGATGTTCCCAAATGTCATACAAGATGTTCATCAACGGCGAGTTTGTTGATTCTTCCAACAAAGAAACTTACGATGTTCGCAATCCCGCCAATGGATCAGTTGTTGGTGCGGTCGCCCGCGGAACGGTAGAGGATGCTAAAGCAGCGATAGATTTTGCACATGAAGCGCTCAATCACGAGAAAAGACAGACAACGCCGTCGAACATCCCAAGGATTTTACAGGTGACGTCCGAGCTAGTCAGGCAAAACGAAAACGAGCTTGCGACTCTGATGACACTGGAGCAAGGAAAGACGCTGATGGAATCTCTTGGAGAGATCAGGTTCTTTGCACACACACTCGAATACTATTCTGGACTGAAAGCTAGAGGATCGCAGATCAGGATTTCCGACACTTCAAAGCTAGCACTGGTCCAAAAGGAGCCGATCGGTGTAGTTGCAGGAATCGTACCGTGGAACAATCCTATTTTGCTCATGGGAGCAAAAGTCGCATCAGCCCTTGCAGCGGGAAACTCGATAGTTATCAAGCCGGCAAGCACAACACCAATCTCCTCTTTGAAAACTACTGAACTATTTGCAAAAGCTGGCCTCCCCAAAGGGCTACTGAATTTTATCACCGGATCCGGCGAGACGGTTGGCGAAGAGCTAGTCACCAATCCGAAGACGCGAAAGGTCTCTTTCACTGGCGAAACAGCGACGGGGAAGCGAATCATGCAACTTGCCTCTTCGCAGCTCAAGAGAGTAACGCTAGAGCTAGGCGGAAGCAACCCGATAATCGTTGCAGACGACGCTGATCTCGATGCCGCCGTGAATGCAACAATAAACGGTAGGTTTAGGAACGCAGGTCAGGGATGCATGTGTGTGAAGCGCACGTATATCTTTGAGGGCGTTCTCCAAAGATTCATGGAAAAACTCCGCGAGAGAGCCACAGCTATTAAGGTTGGCGACGGAATGAATCCAGCCACCACGATGGGCCCAGTGCACAGCAAATCACAGCTTGAAAAGGTGACCAAACAGGTCTCCGAATCTGTAGAGGGTGGAGCAAAGCTGGTCACAGGCGGTCGCGCGCCGGAGCAACCAGAATTGAAGAACGGATTTTTTTATCTCCCGACGCTCGTAACGGATGCCTCCAAGGACTCGCCGATTGTGGCAGAGGAGTGCTTCGGCCCCGCGCTCCCAGTCGTCGCAGTTAAGACCATGGACGAAGCGATAGAACAAGCAAACGATTCCATCTACGGACTGGGCGCTTCCGTGTGGACTAAGGATCTTGGAAGGGCGAAAAAGGCAGCCCAGGAGCTGCAGGCGGGCACTGTCCTAATTAATTCACTCTACGGAGCGGGTGGCTGGGAAATCGAGGTTCCGATGGGCGGATTCAAGCAAAGCGGAATTGGCCGCGAGTATGGGATCGAGGGACTAGAATCGTACACGGAGACAAAGACGATAATCATGGGTGCCTGATCAATTGGCAAAACACAGTACTCCAAAGAAGCAAAGCGTGAAACAGGAGATAGTCGTCTTGCCATTTGAGAGCGGGGAAATGGTGCAGCTTGGTGGCGGGAGCTTCTCGAATTTGCTCCTGACCAAGGCAAGTGTTTCAAAGAACAAGACAATGATGGGCTACTCGGTCTTCAAGCCTGGGATAGACACAAAGCAAAAGGTGCACCTCACAGCAGAGGAGCTTGCGTACGTCGTATCCGGCTCGGGAAAAATCACCATTGGTGAAAAGATCTATCCATTTAGACAAAACGATTCGCTATTCATACCCAGAGGCGTGCCGCACGGAGTCAGAAACGATGGGATGGAGGACGTTGTGATGGTATTTTTCTTCTCTACACCATCTTATCCAAAGACTATTGATGCGTAGATATTCTGTTGCCGGCAACAGAAAAATGCGTAGTGCCTTCAAACTATTGCTTGTTTTGAAGAGTTAGTTGTGTTGACGCCCAAGACATCCTCTAGGGCATCCATAGTAGCCGCTATGAAGATCTTCTGTGCTTGGTAACCCATGTGTCCGATGCGCAGAACTTTTCCTTTCAACTCCCTATACCCACCGCCAATCAATATGCCGTATTTTCTTGCTACATCCTGAATGATTTTCGTATCATCCATATGCTCTGGCAGTGACAGAGCTGTTACAGTGGGAGAACAGAATTCGTCTTGGACAGGCCAAGTTTTGAGACTCATGTCTTTGGCCCTCTCTCTGCAGATCCTTGCAACCTCCGCATGTCTCTTCAGCACGTTTTCTAGCCCCTCCTCCAAGATTTCATCAAGAGCAGCCGAAAGAGCGTAGACTTCAGCAGTGAATGGAGTGAATGGAAATCTCTTGGACTCTATCCAAGACTCTTTCCAATCAAGGAGAGATAGGTACGAGATCTTGACCGGGCTTTTCTTTTTCTCCATCCTTTCCCAAGCAAACTTGCTGATCGCCATGGGCGTGAGGCCCGGAGTTGATCCTAGGCACTTTTGAGACGCACCAATGGAAATGTCAATTTCCCAGTCGCTCGGCTTGTATTCCGCTCCCGCAAGCGAAGCCACGCAATCAACTATAGTGAGCATTCCAAGGCTCTTCGCTTTTTTACAAATTTCTTTAGGTGGATTCAAAAGTCCAGCAGGAGTCTCGCAGTTCACAAGAGTCATTGCTGTCGCGTCTCTATGTTTCTCCAAGAATTCGAGCGCTTTAGATGTGTCAAAACACTTGTTTGGTTCCTCATGGAAGTACACTGGCTCCGCTCCTGCATTCTTCACGTAATCTCCGAACCACTTTCCAAACGGCCCATTTTCAAACACGATGACCTTCTCTCCAGGATTGATTGTGCATGCGACAGATGCTTCAAGTCCGAGCACTCCCTCGCCCTGTAGGATCAATGTGTCTCTATCCCGAGCCTGAAAGATCTCGGACATTTTCTTTGTTGTTTCTTCGAAAAGCTCAATGAAACCACCGTAGTAATGGTAGATGCTCGGCTGCGCCAAGGCTGAGAGAACCCTAGGCGAGACTTCGACCGGGCCTGCGGTCATCAGAAGCTTGATCCCATTTCTTGCTCGGTTGTACATTGACGCTTTCTCTTCAAATTCTCCAGCAACAGCGTTGATTTATTCGTTCGGTTGCCGGCTCGCATGACCAGAGGGACCTATCATCAAGTCGATGTACGGCATGGCCGTTTTCATCGCAACCGTCTCTGGTGAGAAGCCGGGAAATCCATAATGCGGATGGAACCAAACGACCTTGGCTCTGCGTGACTTCACCTCGCGCAGGCACGCATCCAATAGATCACTATCACCAAGATCCCAGCCGTCTGAGATTATTATCAGCGTCGTCTCTTCCGAGATGATAGTCGAATAATCGCTGAGCATCCTTGCCAGATTTTCTCCGATCCTTGTGCCACTGCCTAGCTCGATTTGGGTTTGCTTTAAGTAAAACTGTTGGATAGTCTCTCGGCTCGCCGATGCGCCGGAGAAGAAGGAAGTGAATTTTGAGAGCCCTGTGCTGAATACGAAGGTCTCCGTCCCGTGGAACCTTCGGCTCGCAGTGAAAAGAGAGTTGATCACAAGTTCCGCGTCCTTGAGCATTGATCCTGATACGTCAGCCATAAGGACAAGTTTGGACCTCGTGCGCTTTCTCTTTCTGAATCGAATCTCTGGAATTGTATTAGGGTTTGACGAGATGAGCTTTGCAATCCTCCTCCAGTCAACGTAGGAGCCAATGCTGTAGTTTGAGCTTGGAGATTTCCTCCTGCCCGGAAGGATAGGATTTAGGCGGCTCACTTCCCTGAGCTTTCTTGCAATTGATCTGACATCTTCAGGGTTAAACGGCTTGACGCTCTCGATATCGATTGGCGGTATCTGCGACCTATTGTCGCTGTACAGCGCCAGGATCGCAGTCTTATCGCCTGTTTGGCCCTCTTCCTCTCTCTGAACTCCTGAACCAATTGCTTCTGATCTCCCCGCCTTGGATTTGCATGCAAACCTTGGAACAAGATCTGGTCCACGCCCCATCTGTGCGCCTAAGCAAAAGAAGTCCTCGTACGCCTTTGCAAAGATGTCATAGTTCTCTTTTTTCTTCACAAGCGCCGAGCGCAGAGCAAGAAAGAGCTGATTTTCATGGCCACCCTCCTGAGAAAATGAGGAGAAGCAAATCTGGGCATCGAGGTGTTCAGAAATCCCGACCTGGATCCCACGCTCACGGAGAAGGAGCACGAATTCTTGTATGTCGTTTCTTCGAATGGTGATCACAACTTCGAAAGTACTCGATGAATTTTCTCGCTGTTGAACTTTTTCAAGTCCTCAGGATCTTTGAGTAGAACGGATATCGTTTCACCGACAAGATCATTGTTGAGAATCTTTTTTTCGCCAATCTGATCTACTCCGAGTGAGATAATGGCGTTTGCCCAGTCGATTGTTTCAGATATCCCCGGCTTTTTGAAAATCTGATTTTCGTTACGAACATCCTCGACGAAGCTAACAACCTCCGTTTGAAGGCGGTTTGAGGAAGTCGGTACCTTCTTTGAGACTATCTCCATCTCCCTTTCCTTAGTCGGATATGAGACGTAGGAGTAGATGCACCGCCGCCTCAGGCCGTCTCCGAGATCTCTCGTCCTGTTCGAAGTTATTATCACCAGCGGCGATGCTTTCGCCCTAAACGTGCCTATTTCCGGGACTGTCACCTGAAACTCGCCAAGGAATTCAAGTAGTAATCCCTCGAATTCCTCGTCTGCTCTGTCAACCTCGTCTATGAGCAAGATCGCAGGAGGAACAAGCTCATCGTGGCCCTTTTTCTTGGGTGCAAGATTGCATGCAAGAACAGTTGAGAGCAGTGGCCGTGGAAGAAGGAACTCCTGGCTGAATATTTGCTTCTCCACTTGCTTTGCGGTGGATTTCTTCCTTTCGGCCAGGCGGATGGCTATCATCTGTTTTTGATAGTTCCACTCGTAAATCGCAGAGCTTGCGTCTAACCCTTCGTAGCACTGGAGTCTGATCAGTTCCACTCCGAAAACGGAGGAAAGCGCCTTTGCAAGTTCTGTCTTGCCGCAGCCTGGATCTCCTTCAAGTAGAAGTGGTTTCTTCAGTTTCAGCGAGAGGTAAAGCGGAACAACGATATCCCTGTCCGCAACATAGCCTGCGTCTCCGAGTTTCCTGACAAGCGAATCAATGTATTCAGAGGCGCTCATGCAAACCAAAACCCTTGGGAGACTTATGCTCCAGCATTTCTAATTGCTTTGAGTATCGACTCAGGCTTTAGAGGTATCTCCGTGATCTTTGCTCCAAACGGCTGGAGCGCATCGTCGACAGCGTTTGCAACTGCCGCCGGAGCCACTATCGTTCCACCTTCACCAAGGCCCTTTGTCTTTGACGGATTTTGTTCCGAGTAGGTTTCGATATGAGTAACGTCGATGTTTGGAATCTCCATCGCCGATGGCATTAGGTAGTCCAGAAAGTTTCCGCCGTTTACCTGGCCGTCGTCCGTATATGCGATCTCTTCAAAGATCGCACCGCCCAGACCCTCGACTATGCCACCGTGCACCTGCCCGTCGACGATCATTGGGTTGATCATCTTGCCACAGTCTTGGACAACGAAGAACCTCAGTATCTTGAACTTGCCCGTCTCGGGGTCGAGCTCGACTTCGCAAAACGTCATCGCGTTGCTCCAGGTCGCTGGTATCTCCGGCTCGAAGAAACTCGTCGCCTCAAGCCCAGGCTCTATTCCCTTCGGAAGCTTGTCTGGTCTTCTCAGCGCAATCCTTGCAACATCCTCCAGCGAGATTGTCTTGCCCGCCCTAAGAGCTGCAGGCATTCCCTTGACTGCGAATCTCCCGTCTGGGAGCATCTCCAGGTCTTCGACCCTGGCTTCCAACGCGCCCGCGGCAATCAACATAGCCTTTTCCCTTGTCTTTTTCGCGGCAAGAACCGCAGCGCTTGTTCCCAGTGGCGCTCCCCTGCTTCCCCAGCTTCCCATTCCATATGGCACCTTGTCTGTGTCGCCCCAGATCACGCTGATCTTGTGCATTGGAACTCCGAGCTCGTCAGCAACTGCTTGGGCGAGAGTTGTCTCCGATCCTTGTCCATGTGGCGCCAATCCTGTGATAACCTTGACCGTGCCATCGGGTTCGACTCTAGTAGTAGCAACCTCGTAACCCAACGTAACTGAGCCGGCAGGTCCAAGAATGCCAGAGCCGATCCCGCCAATCTCTATTAGTGAGGCTATCCCAATTCCTCTGTAGATTCCTTTCTTTCTGAGCTCTTCATGCTGTTTTCGCAGCATGTCGTAGCCGATTGCATACTTTCCCTTTTCCAGCGATTCGCTCAGGCTGCACTTGTCGTACACAAGCCCGGTGACTGAGGAGTATGGAAACTCTGAATCCTGAATTAGGTTCTTCCGTCTAACCTCGTATGGGTCGAGGCCAAGTTTGTGTGCGAGAATGTCTATGGTGCGCTCCATCACAAAGTTGGCAGAGAACATGCCAGGACCTCTAACAGAACCCATCGGTGTCTTGTTTGTCAGCACTGCTATGTGTTCAAAGTGATAGTTCTTGAAATGATATGGGCCTGGAAGGAAAGCTCCGGTGATCATAGTGAAGGTGAGGCCGCCCCATGGGGATGCTGCGTACGCTCCCATGTCTGCTATCATCCTATCCTTTACACCAAGTATCGTGCCGTCCTTCTTTGCAGCAACCTCGATGTAGTGAATCTGTTCCCGTTCGTGGACGGAGAAAGAAATATCTTCTGTCCTCTTTTCAACCCACTTGATTGATCTGCCCGGCAGCAAACGCGCAGCTGCACACACAGACACATCCTCTGGGAATATGTGACCTTTCAGCCCGAAGGCGCCGCCAACGTCTGGCATCTGAAAATGTACTCTGTCTTCGCTGACCTTGAATATTTTGGCAAAGAGGGTACGCCCTACATGAGGGAACTGAACCTGGCTCCAAACGTTCAGCCTCTGAGAGAGCCTGTCGAACTGAGCGATCACCCCCCTGTTTTCTATCGGGGCTGCCGTGTGTCTGTGAGTCTTGATCCTCTCCTTGATCACAACGTCTGCCTCCGAGAAGGCCTTTGCAATATTGCCGCCTTTGATCTCTGCTTTCTTGAGTATGTTGTCGCTCCAGTTGTCGTACAGTTTAGGAGCGTTTGAATCGAGGGACCTTTCAGGATCGACTACCCCTGGCAGCGGATCGTACTCGACTTCGACCAACGACGCCAGATCCTCTGCGATGTATCTCTCCTCTGCTACGACCATTGCGATTGGTTCGCCCACCCATCTCACCTTATCTTTTGCCAGCGGCCATATCGGAGGAATCGGTGCTTGGTGTTCCTCTGGGATAGGCAGCGTAGTCACTATTCCTTCAAAGTCCTTTGCTGTGAAAAATGCGATGAAACCCTTCTTTCCTTGCAACTGCGAGGCGTCGATGTTTTTGATTCGTGCGTGCGCGTATGTGCTCCTCACAAACTCTGCAAACACTAGGTTAGGCGGAGCGAGGTCGTCAAGGTACGAGCCTGCGCCCGCTAGAAGGCGCGGATCTTCAACTCTCTTCACTGATTGACCGACGAGTTTCATTGACAATTTTCAAGCATCTCGCAAAGCACGAATATCTTTGAACTGATAGTGGCGTTCTATAAAATTATAGTCGCAATCCCCAAATCTTTAGGTGCTATCCTCGAGTCAGCACTGTTGTGCAAGTAGATCTTCGAGCACGCTAATATAGGAAATTCTGAAGGTTTGTTTCAATGTCCAACTACGATGCGATAGTTGTCGGGGCCGGTCACAACGGTCTTGTCACCGCAGGGTACTTGAGTAAACAAGGATTGAAAGTTCTCGTCCTCGAGAAATCTCATGTCGCTGGTGGCTGCGTACGAACGGAGGAACTATTTCCTGGTTTCAAGGTCAATGTCTACAGTTTTGAGCAGTATCTCATACACTCCACATCCATCATAGAGGATCTAGAACTTGCCACATTTGGTTTGCGATACTACAGCGTTGACCCCACAATATTTTCACCATTCAAAGACGGGAAATTCATGCTCTTTTACAAGGACCTAGACAGGACTGTAAAACACATAGAGCGCTTTTCTTCCCACGATGCAAAAGCATACCGCGAGCTCGTGGAGGAATTCGAACCACTAAACGATTTGCTGGGCGGGATGTCCCAGAGTCCTCCAATCTCAATCCTGGATCTCGCAATATCGTTGAAGGGCACCGAATCAGAAAGACTGTTCCAAGTCCTCTTCTCTAGCGCAAAGGAGATCCTGGAAGAGCAATTTGAAACCGAGTACGTGAAGGTCCCTATGGCATTTTTGGGGCCTGCGGCCATAGGACTTGCGCCATCGCAAAAGGGAACAGGCTGGACAGTTGGCTGGCATCTGCTCGGTAGAAAACTTGCTAGACCTTATGGCGGCACCGGCCAGCTGATAAGCGCGCTAGTAAAGATGCTCGAATATCATAGCAGCGAAGTACTGCTCAATTCCGAAGTTAAGAATATCACCATAAAGAATGGCAAGGCCTCCGGCGTAGAGCTCAAGGATGGTCGCAAGTTCGAATCCAAGATAGTTGTGGCCGCCTGCGATCCAAAACAGACTCTACTGAAGCTGGTCGGTGAAGAACACCTTGATTCTGAGCTTGTCTCAGGGGTGAAGAGGATCAAGGTCGCAAACGGCATCGCTATGAAAGCCGATTACATCCTAGAAGGACTTCCTATCTATTCGTGTAATCCCACAAAGGGGGTAAGTGAGTGCCACAAAGCCGCGACATACATCTCAGAGTCTGTGGATAGTCTGGAAAAAGCCTATGATGAGTACAAGTATGGTTGTAACCCGAAAGTTCCAGCCCTCATGGTTGCCTTACACACAGCTGGCGACTCAAGCCTCGCTCCAAGCGGGAAACACATTCTATCGCTAGAAACTAGGTACACACCTTACGAACTTGCTGACGGCTCATCCTGGGACGAAATCAAGGACGAGGTGGCAGACAATCTTCTCGAGATATACTCTGAGTATTGCCCTAACGTCAGAAAGCTTGTTTCGAAGAGATACGTTGCATCCCCTGTTGACTGGGAGCGAGACCTCAATCTGCCTCGAGGTAATTTCCTTCACGCAGACATGTCGATTGACCAACTTTTCAGTCTGAGGCCTGCCATAGGACTGAGCAAGTACAAAACTCCTATCGGCGGTTTGTACATCACAGGTGCGGGGACGCATCCTGGCGGTGGTGTAAGTGGTGCTGCCGGCTACAACGCTGCTCAAGCCATCTTGCAAGAGATGAATTGATCTGCTCGGTTTTGCTTTTGCAAAGCTATAGCACGACCGAGAACGCGTACACGTGAAAGGCAATGGATGAACTGATTTTAGCTAATTTTCCTGCATAATTTTGTTTGATTTACCCAAAGATCAGTGTGAACTTGACACTTATCCATAGTAGATTTTGACCAAAACTATCCAACTAGATCAGGATTCTGAATAGATAACCCGTAAATAGTCAAATTTGCGTACGTCTGTGGCTAACTCGAAATGAAATACAAGTGCAAACAGTGTGAACGCACCTTCGAAACAAGAGGGGATGCGGACGCACACGAGTACGAAACTGGACACCGAGTCGAGCTTTTGACTAGCCCGACATACTGGGGAGCCCATCTGGTGACCCACTAACCGAATGCTCACGAGCCCATAACTTGTACTGCATCACGGAACGGCTTTTCGCAATCGTGTGAGGTCTGGCAAACCCTCCACCTCACTTTTTGGACAAATTTGCTCCGCCTCCACTGATAGAATTGTACTTTGGCGATCGTCGATTAGAGGGTCCCCCCGGAAGGAGGGGGCAGACTGTGTCTATCTATTTCGTCACGAATGAAGCCAAAGATAAACAAGGTTTGCAGGAGTTCATTAACAGGATTCAAGCTCCAGAAGATCTTTCAATGATCCGCGATCCAGTTTGTAGCAATCATGATGACAATTTGGTCAACACGATCTGATTCACAATATCTATTCTTCTCAGGCCAACGAAGTATCGAGTGCTATTGTGATTGGTACGGCCTTTTGGATTGGGATCCGCAAGTACATCGAAACTCGATAAGATTTTTCTAGTACAGAGCGAACAGTCCAGAAAAAAAGTTGTACGCCACGTTAAAAAATGTATGATTAAACAAGGCCCGTTCCTCTCCGTATAGCAAGTCGACAAAGAAGAGGTGCTAGGCAGATATGGCCATGCAGAGATCAAACACAGTTCTCGAGATTCAAAGGCAAACGGTGAGCCAGAGTCTTGGTCCTCTGTCTGTGAATTTTGACTCTCTCATGCACCAGAGGAGGAGGCACATGGTTCGCTCCCAGAACACCATTGTAAAGGCAATCCTTGAGGCATGCAGGACTCCAACAGTCCAGCACTGGATAATGGTAAAAGCTCGCTTGGGATACGACACTTTTTGGAAGCACATGAACTCGCTGATCACGCTGGGTATGATGAACACCGTCAACGATGGACACCGCACGCTCTACTCGGTCAACGAGAAGGGATTGAACCTCCTCAAAGAGCTCGACGCGATCTAGAGCTTCTTTGTGAAAAACGTGGATTTTGTACGGGCCAGTGCTTTTTAGGAACCATTTGGATTGGAGTACCTTACTTTGTTTCACTCCGATCCGGCGAGGGAGAGGGCGGTCTCTCGCGTCCTCCAGCAGATACTGAAGGGCCAGAACATCGCCATGATCTCCTTCGTTGTCAACCTCTTCATGGGTTTCCTCGAAGTGGGGTTCGGCTGGTATTACGGGAGCCTCGCGCTCTCCGCCGACGGCGTACACTCGTTTGTGGACGCGGTTGTGTCTCTCACAGTGTGGTTCGGGATCAGGTTCGCCGCAAGGCACGCCGACGGTACGTTCCACTATGGATACTTCAAGTTCGACGCCATCTTCTCGCTGTTTGCGGCAATAATCATGGTTGTCTCCGGGATGTTCATCAGCTACACTGGCATCCTTGAGTACATCCACTCCGAGCTTCACCACCAGGTTTCCTTCGACGCGGGCATAGTCGCAGCCTTCTCCATCGCGACGGCGGTTGTGCTCGCAAAGGCAAAGAATGATTACGCAAAGAGGTTCGGGCTTGTCTCCTTGAGAACTGATGCTTACAACTCTGTGAAGGACGCATCTGCCTCGGTGATTGCACTCGTTGGGATTGCGCTGACCTGGGACGGTTTGTACTCCATAGATTCGCTCGCCGGGCTCGTGATCGGGTTGTTCGTCATGGTAGCTGGATACTTTGCTATCAAGGAATCCTCTCTCATACTCGCCGATGCATACAACAACCCTCAGACCATACACACGATAACCGAGGTTGCAAAGTCTGTGGAAGGTATACACGCCGTCGATGACTTGAGGATAAGGCGCACGGGCCCCTTCCTCACAATCGAGATGCATATTAGAGTAGACGGAAACATCTCGGTGTTCGAGGCAGACAGGCTTTCGCAGGAACTGACCCGGCGACTTCGCGAGAAGATACTCTCGCTTGGCAGGATCTCGATCAAGCCAGAGCCAGAGCAAAACGTAGTTCACTAGAAGGTTTGGGAAATTGAGCATAGAAGATCTAGAAGCGCTAGGCAGGCACATAGACCAGGACTCCACTAGGTTGCAAGACTTTCTCGTCGAGATGTTGAAGATCAACGCTGTAAACCCGCGCATGGGCGGGCCAGGCGAGCAGGAGCGAGCTGATTTCATTCAAGGTTTTTTGAAAAATGAGGGATTTGATGTTCAGCGAGCAGAGGCAGAGGACGACGGTAAGAAGCGCCCCAGTTTGCTCGCAAAGCTTCCTGGAAGAGATAGCTCGCGCACGCTCTGGTACATAGCGCATATGGACACAGTGCCCGAGGGATCGAGGGAGCTCTGGGATAGCGATCCTTTCGTCCCCCTGGTGAAGGATGGAAAGATAACTGCGCGCGGAGCAATAGACAACGGACAGTCGCTTGCCTCCTCCGTGTTTGCGCTGAGAGAGCTGAAGCAGCTCGGCTCGCCCCTTGCTTTCAACGTGGGAGTTGCCTGCGTCGCGGATGAGGAGTTTGGAAGTAACTACGGGATCAAGTACCTGCTCGAGAAAGATTATTTCAAGCAAAACGACCTCATCGTGGTGCCTGACTACGGGACGCCGGAGGGGACGAGCATCGAGATTGCTGAGAAGAGTTTGCTCTGGTTCAAGGTGGTCGTGGAGGGAAAGCAGGTGCACGCGAGCACTCCGACAAAGGGATCCAACGCGCACAGGATCGGGATGAAGGTTGCACTCGAGGTGGATGAGCTGCTTCACAAGAAGTACAAAAAGACAAATGATCTTTTCTCCGAGGAAAAGGGATCTACTTTCGAGCCGACAAAGGTGGAGGCAAACGTGCCAAACGTCAACACGGTTCCTGGAAGGGACGTGTTTTACTTTGATTGCAGGGTGCTTCCTGAGTACTTGCTGGATCAAGTTCTTGCTGACGTGAAATCCGTTGCTTCGAAGGCGCAGAAGGCTTCGATTGAGGTGGTGGAAAGGGACGACGCAGGTCCCGCCACTACAAGGGATAGGGAGGTCGTTAGGTTGCTTGCCGGCGCCATAACTCACGTGACCGGGAAGAAAAATCTCGAGTACGTTGGTATAGGCGGTCAGACTGTTGGAAACCTCTTCCGGAAGAAGGGAATGGCGACAGCCGTTTGGAGCACGGTGGACGAGATGGCTCACGAGCCGAACGAGTTTTGTCGGATCGCAAACCTGGTCTCGGACACGAAGGTGTTTGCCTCCGCGCCACTGCTCGCGAAATAGTGTAACTGTCGTACGATAGGCATTTGGGAAGAGAACTTCTGTTGGAGCTGAGGAGTACTTCTTTTTCTTGGTCGTGTAGGCGGCCGTTGTACAAAGGTTAATGGAATCGCTTGGCGCCACCGAAAGTGGGACGGGAATAACTGTGAAAGTCGGTCGAAAGGAGAAGAACCCGAAGGATTTGAGAGTGAAACCTGGGATTAAGAAGCAAGCGAAGGCCAATGTCAAAAACAGAGCAGAGTTGATCGAGCCTTCAGTCGATTTGTTTGAGAAGCTTGGAAAGGGAGTGAAATTCAGTTTTACAAGTGTTGAAGATGCGCTCCCGCTGCTTAGAAAGTCTTCAGAAAAGCAACTCCTGAAGGAACTCTGAGCAATCCCCTGTTCACTAACGGCAACGAATATTACTGAAGACATCGTATCGTTCTCGCTATTGGAAAAACACGCAGAGAGTGAAGCAACTCCTGCTTTGCC
Organism: archaeon; assembly: GCA_021806865.1. Next base: position 774 of record JAKAPU010000020.1, on the reverse strand, counting down.
CATACTCTCAGTGATACCTAGGATCGACTTTTCCGAGCATTTTGTGATCTTGGGCGATGTCGGGACTGGGAAAAGCACTGTCGCCCCCATCCACGAGTTTGTACTTTGCAACAAGAATCGCGAGATAATAATTCGCGAGCCGTCAAGAGCTTCCTGCAATGCTCTCTTTTACTCCTTGGAGGCTTTGCATCCCGAACTGAAAGAAGAGCTCGCCGTGATCACAAAGGACACGAAGATCAATGTGGAGCGCGGAAGGATCAAGATTGTCACGGACGGCGTTTTGCTTCGGATGCTCGCTGAAGAGTCATTGAGGGATGTCTCGATATATTTTGACGAGAGCCACCAGATGACTTCGCAGCTCGAGCTCTGCATGTCTTTGGCAAAGAAGGGACTTTCAAATTCAAGGAACCTGATCAGGATAATGAGCGCGACGATTGATCCTGCAGAGTTCATGTCTTTTCTGGGAATCAAGAACCTGTACTCGGTCTCCGGTCGGAGGTTTCCTGTTTCGATTGACCTTGAGCTTGCAAGGGACAAGGACGAGATGCTAGACAAGTTGTCTTTGTACCTGTATGCGCAACCGCCCAACGAATCGTGGCTAGTGTTTTTGCCTACTCGCAGATCGGTTGAGAAGTACTCGAGGAGCTTTGGCGGCGTGTACATCCACGGAGGGCTTGAAGGCTCGGAAGTGAACAAGATACAGCAAAGGGCGGAGATCGACAAGAACCTGAAGATATTTGCGACGAACGTGATCGCGTCTTCTGTTAAGATCGG
>JAKAPU010000168.1 GCA_021806865.1 archaeon | reverse complement strand
GACAAACATGGTTATGTTAGAGGCTTTTGCACCACAAGAGGATGCCGCTTCAATCTGGACAGATCCAAACGCGCCCCATGAATGGATCAAGATGGAAAGGAAACACTAGTCTCCTCACGGTGAATTAAAAATGAAACGAGTTGAGGATCCCATCCAGATTAGAGGACTGGGCCAGTTCATCGACGACCTCAAGTTCGAAGGAATGCTCTTTTGCGCGTTTGTACGCAGTCCATACTCAAAGGCAAAAATCAAGTCGACTAAGCGTCCAGCCGACCCAAGACTACTGGATTTCCTCGATGGAATCGAAGTAGAAAAGCTCACCAATCCCTGCGACAAGTTCGAAATGGAAGGCAGGAAGTTCGAGAGGTATGCGCTCGCAAAGGACAGGGTTCATTTTGTCGGCGAAGCGGTCGCAGCCGTGCTTGCCCGGAGCAGGTATGAAGCAGAGGATCTCGTCGAACTAGTCGAGGTTGAGTACGAACCGGAAGAGTCTATCATTGATTCCGACTCTGCACTTTCTAATCAATCCAAAGTTATAGATTCGTGGCCGGACAATGTCGCGTTCCAAAAGACAATCAAAGTCGGCGATTTCAAGACTGCCTACGAAACTTCTCCACACAAGTTTGAATTCGAGATCACAATAGCAAGACAGGCGGCGATTCCAATCGAGGCAAGAGGTAACATCTCCGCTTACGACACAAGAAGACAGGAGCTCGTGATCTGGACACCGGTGAAGGGCCCGCACAGCACAAGATCTCAGGCAGCCGCTTGCCTCAGGATGAAGGAGGAACAGGTGCAGGTTAAGGTCCCGGACATCGGCGGCGGGTTTGGAGTCAAGGCATACTTCTACCCCGAAGACGCCGTCACCGCCCTATTTTCAAAGCGCAACGGTCATCCAGTAAAATGGATCAGCACCAGGACCGAGGATCTGTTATCGACACTGCAGGCGAAGGACCAGACGCACAAGGTTAGGATTTGCCTAGATCACAATCTGAAGATCTCAGGCTTTTCAGATAGCTTCGTGATTGACGTTGGAACTCCGGGATTCATGTCTTTCAGCCCGGTTTCTCGACTGCTTCCACTGCAAACAGGATGCTACAAGATTCCAAATGTTCAGATAGAGTACAAAGGCACGGTGTCCAACAAGCCTCCGACGGGTCCGATCCGTGGCAATGGCAGGCCTGAGGCTATACTCATGATCGAAAGAGCTGTCGACATGGCAGCGCACGAGCTCAAAGTAGACCCGGCAGAACTGCGCAGGCGCAACTTCATACATACAAATGAAATGCCCTACAACAACAAGATAGGTGCAAACTACGATCTCGGTGACTACGAGAGAGCTCTCAACGAGGCTCTAGCCAGTGCCGAGTATCAAAAGCTCCTCGTCTGGAAGAAAGAGGAGTTTGAGAAAAGGGGCAGGCTTGTTGGAATAGGACTTGCGAGCTACGTAGAAGATACTGGAATTGGCCCCTCGGCGAAGATCGGCCGACCCATGTACGAGACAGCCTACGTTCGCGTCGAAAAGGACGGCCAGGTAACAGTTCTCTCTGGCTCCATGCCTCACGGGCAGGGCCACGAGACAGTGTTTACACAAGTTGTGGCAAACGAGCTCATCGTACCCTTCGAGAATATCCACGTAAAATTTGGAGACACCCAGCTCATACCATACGGCGTCGGATCTTTCGGGAGTAGGACTGGACCCGTCGGGACAAGCGCCGTTTATCTTGCAGCCAAAGAGCTCAAAGAAAAGATGACTCGGATTGCAGCGAACATGCTCGGCTCTAACCAAAGCGATGTGAAATTCGCATCGGACGGATTCAGTGCCGGTGGAAAGACTCTCAGCTTCAAGGAGGTCGCTTCAGCCTCGTATGTTCCTAGCAAGGCGATAGAAGGCATGGACATAGGACTTTCGTCCTTCAAGGCGTTCGACCCGCCAGGACTAACCTACTCCTACGGCGCTGTTGTGGCAGTCGTGGAGGTGGATAGGGAGAGCGGCCGGCCCACGCTTGTTCGCCTCACAATTATGGACGACTGTGGCAAAATCCTTGATGAACACATTGTAGAGGGACAGATTCACGGCGGAGTCGCGCACGCAGTCGGAAACGGATTGCTCGAGGAAATAGTATATGACAAGACAGGCCAGCCTCTGGACTCTAACCTCCTGGACTACACAATACCCACAAGCCTGGATGTTCCATCGATGAACCTTCTCCACATGGAGACTCCGTCGCAGATGAATCCATTAGGCGTAAGAGGTGCTGGCGAGGGTGGAACTATTGGCGGTTTTGCAGCAATCGCAAACGCCATCTGCGATGCGATCGGTGGTCATGTCTCCGGTTATCCACCGAGCGGTCAAGAGATACTGAAGGTGTTGAACAAGAAAAACTAGGGGTGGATCATCAGCCTGTATGATCCGCCCACTCTCTTTTCGAAAGCCTCAAGCGCTTGCTTGTACTCTTCGAGCTTGTAATCGCCGCTCATCAACTGGTCCACATTAACAAGGCCGCTTGAAATCAAGTTCACCGCTCTTTCACAGATCCACTTTGGATCGGCAAGTGCCCCATAGATGTTTAGGTGCCCTCTGACGATTAGGCTCAAGTCGATGTTCAGATTCCTTCCGGGAGAAGTAGCCCCCGCGAGAGACACCCTGCCTCCCCGCCTGGCTAGTCTGATTGCGTCCCTAGCAGCCTCCTCGGTGCCCGCAAACTCTACGACGACATCATAGCCGTCCGCGTGAATTTGATCTTTGGCGTACTGGACTGGATCAGCAGCCGATTTGACATTGACAACTACATCAGCGCCAAGCTTCTTTCCAAGCTCCAGCCGATCTTCTCTTGTTCCGAATATTGCGACCCTGGAGCTCCCTCTTCCCTTTGCTATCTGTACGGCGATCAGCCCTATCGCACCCGGTCCGATTATCGCGACGTTGTTCCCCGGATCGATTCCAGCACGCTCAATTGCGTACAGTGCGACGCCTACCGATTCGGTGAAGGCGCCCTGATCGTAACTCAAATTGTCTGGAAGCTTGTGTAACGCCTTAACCGAACAAGTGCAGTACTCAGCGAGCCCTCCGTTTGTTGTGAACCCAATATGGGCGTGTCCTGTCTCCACCTTGCCATAGTTCTGGCAGAGATTGTATAATCCTTCCAAGCACCTAGCGCACGCGCCACATCCAACGTGAGGCTCCACTCCGACTCGATCTCCGACAGAAAGCCGAGATACTCCTGGCCCAACTTCAACAACCTCGCCGCTCCACTCGTGTCCTGGTATATGCGGAAACTTTGTGGCGGGAAACTTGCCGGCCAGTATTTTTAGGTCAGTCCCGCAAATCGTTGTGGATTTGATCTTCACCAGTGCCTCTCCGATCTTTGGCTTTTGAACTGGCACATCGGCGATTTTGATCTCGTTTGGCCTTGGATAGACGACTGCCCGCATACTAGTCCGTCTCCGCCTGCCTCAAATCCATATATCAATAGTTCCCTAAGACAGAGATTGATTCTCACTCCAGCGCTCAAATTGCTTTTTAGCCCACTGATAATTAAAACAAGTAACATGCCCGGAGATTCCTATCCGAAACTCAAGGTCGCTGCGATACAGGCCGCGCCGGTATACCAAAACCGTGAGGCCACAGTAGAAAAGTCCGTACGACTAATAGAAGAAGCCGCAAGGCAAGGCGCAAAGATCGTAGCTTTCTCAGAAGGGTTTCTCTCCGGATTCCCTAGGAATTCAACTTTCGAAACTCCAGAGATCACGCGAAAGAAATATCTCGAGCTGTTCAAGAACTCAGTCGAAATCCCCGGTAAGGACATGGAGATACTTTCCGAAGCTGCCCGACAGAACGAGATCATTGTCGTCATGGGTGCAAATGAGAAGGAGAAAGGTAGAATCGGAACCGTGTACAATACCCAGATTTTCATAGGAAGCGACGGCAGATTACTAGGAAAGCATAGGAAGCTTGTCCCGACGTTCACCGAGAAATTGATCTACGGCGGCGGAGACGGAAGCACGATCGATGTGTTTGAGACGGAGTTTGGAAAGATTGGCGGTCTAATCTGCGGAGAGCACAACAACCCGCTTGAGAAATTTGCAATGTTTGCGATGGGCGAGATGATCCACGTGGCGAGCTGGCCTCCTTTTCCTTCGCCCAAGATGTCGCCTCACCAAGAATACACGAGATTTGCTTCGCGTCAGTATGCTCTGGAAGGCAAGTCATTCGTCATCGCCGCCACAGGATACTTCAGCAAGGAGATGCTTGAAGACATTGCGCCTGAATTCCGAGAAGGAATCACGGCGAGTTGCGCGCCTTCTGTGATCATCAGTCCGCGTTATGGAAGGATAATCACGGAGGCGCCTCCCAACACTGAAACAGTACTCTGCGCCGAGATCGATCTCGAAGAAGGGATACCTGTCAGGTTGATGCACGACCTAACTGGACACTACAACAGGTTTGACGTACTGTCGCTCAACATCAACAGGCAAAAACAAGAGCCGATGAAAGAAGTTGGAAACGATTCTCAAGATGCAGACACCGATACGCTTCGGATGATCGACACCTCCTCTGATTGACAAAGTCTCCCTGAAATCGTTAAATTCCCAACTATTGACGAAGTTGATCCAAATGTCATTTGGGATCACTTCAGTTGACTGGGGAAGCCGAATCGATTACGACCGCCTTAGAAAGCAAAGGGTCGAGCGCGCAAAAGACGAGTTGAAGAATAGTGATCTAGGCGCTGTTCTCTGTTTCGATTTTTACAACATAAGGTACCTCACAAGCACTTTCATTGGCATGTGGGGCAGGAGCCCTGATATCCTGAGGTATGCGATTCTTCCCAGGGGCGGAGAGCCGTTGATGTTCGAGCGCGGCTCTGCAAGACTAAAGATAATCAAGGACAACCCATGGCTCTCGGGCAGAATATTCCCAGCCAAGACCGGATGGAGATCCGTCGAGGGTGAGGAGATTTACGACAAGTTCGCTCTGGAAGTGAAAAAGACAATGAAGGGCTACGGAGTGGCGGACATGCCTCTCGGAGTGGATTTCCTCACGGTTCCTCTCATACGCACCTTTGAGCGAAACGGTATCAAGATCGCAGACGGAGACAAGGTGATGTTCGATGCTCGCATCATAAAGACGAGCGACGAGATAGAGTGCGAGCGTGTCATTGCATCGATGGTTGACGCGGTGTACGACAAGATCGCAAAAGCCATCGCGCCGGGTGTGAGAGAAAACGAGCTAGTGGCGATAGCAAACTATGAGCTTTTCAAAATGGGTGCGGACGACGTGGAATCTATTAACTGCATGTCAGGCCCAAGGACAAACCCCAACCACCACGATTTCTCTGACAGGATGATCAGACTAGGTGACCTGGTCTTTCTGGACATCATGGCTTCTTTCAACGGCTATCGGTCGTGTTACTACCGGACGTTCAGCTGTGGCAGGGCGACCGCAGAGCAGAAGAGGATCTATAAGGACGCTTACGACTGGATAGAGGCCAGTATCAGAGCAACAAGACCCGGAACCACTACGGCGGAGATTGCTTCGCAGTGGCCAGAGCCAATGGCAGCGTGGGGAACGGAGACTGCTGAGGACGCGCCGGGAAACAACATAGGACACGGCCTGGGACTGGGGCTGCACGAGCCACCTTTCATCTCACGATCCTACTCTCTAACCCATCCTCAGAAGATCGAGAAGAACATGGTTCTCGCACTTGAAACTTACTCCGGCAAAAAGGAAGGGAAGGATGGAGTGAGGCTCGAGGAGATGATGCTGGTCACTGAGTCCGGGCACGAAGTGCTTTCAAAGTATCCACTGGAAGAGATCCCAGAGTGCGTGTAATTTGGAAGCCCAGATTCTCAAAGGAAAAGTTGCCCTAATAACAGGTAGCAGCTCCGGCGTCGGTGCTGTTGCC
>JAKAPU010000167.1 GCA_021806865.1 archaeon | reverse complement strand
AGCAAAACGTCTCAGCGTACCAAAATTATCAAACTTTTTTAACTTTCCACTTTCGATTAGCGACGCTTGAATCTAATTTTCTTTACCTCATTTCTTTCCTTTTTCGAATCTGAGTCATCGAAGTTATCATCCTGCGACTCGCTCAAATGCGTACGGAGGGTCTCTGTTTGAGCTCTCCTCGCAGGGTTCGGACGATCTACTCTGTAATCGCCTCTCCGAACAGGCTCGATATTTTGAGAATACTCAACACAAAGGGGCCGCTGAGTTACTCGGAGCTCAAGACTCTTGCGGGTTTCAAGTCAAAGAAGGAGTCTGGCAAGTTCGCCTACCACCTGCGAAAGCTCGTGAAACAGACTCTGATTTCGCTAAACAGGGCTGAGCGAAAGTACACGGTAACGAGCCTGGGGAGGCTCGTGCTGAATCTTACAAAGCAAATCGAGGAGCAATCTATGCTCGAGTCTGGCAAGTTGTATGTCAGGAGTTCGAGGCAGGCGATGGAGGAATTCAACGCTGACAAGATCCTCCAGTCGCTTGTACGGGAGGCGGGAATGCCCGTTGAACTCGCACAAAAGATAGCAAGCGAGACCGAGGCCCGCGTGTACAAATTCCAGACCGCATACCTCACCGCTCCCCTGATACGCGAAATTGTGAACAGTCTCTTGGTGGAACACGGCTACGAAGAGTACAGGCACAAACTGACTCGCCTTGGACTTCCTGTTGCCGATGTAACCGAACTCATCGCTCGTGCCGGCGATAGCACCGACTCGATAGACAGCGTCCTTGCTACAACTTCATCTAGAGTGTTCGCCGAATATTCGATTCTTACAAAGATTCCGAGAGACGTTTCGGATGCGCACCTTTCTGGAGACATACACATCTCTGGACTGGGAACTTGGACACTCATGCCGGATACTTTCTACTTCGACCTTAACGCGCTGTACTCGAATCCGTACAACCTCGGCAGCAAATTGAGCTACGTTCCGCGATTGGGGCCGATCAAGAATTTCGATTCGGCGCTTGAAACGATGGAAATACTTGCGAGCATAGCTTCAAGGGAAGTATCAAACGAGGTCTGCCTGGACAACCTGATACCCTATCTGTGCAAACTGTATGCCACAAGATCGCAGGAAGAGCAGGTGAAAATGTTCTCAAGGATTTTCTGGTCGCTCTCCGCAACGTCCGGACAAGGTAGAGCTCGGAGCATCTCCTTCCGAGTAGGCGAACCTCAGAAGGACGAGGACATTTCAGCTCAGCTTGAGCTCAGAGACTCGCTTCTTGAAGCTTATTCGAAATACGCAGCCAGTGTTCCGATCCCGACGGTTCACCTCGTTATGGCTCCTGGGCGCTACTTTGACCGAAGAGTAGTCGAGGGGATCTCGCGCGTCATCGGGGAAGGTGGCGAAATAGCTCTTGAATCAGAAGGCAGGTTCACTTTCTCGGGTTTGAAGATTGGCGGCTTTAGCCCAAACGGTGCCGCGTCCGATGGTATGGCGGTGTTGCACAACCTCACCCTGAATCTCCCAAGGCTCGCATACGAGTCAAACAAGGATGAGACTTATTTCAGGGCTAAACTCGCAATTCTCCTGCAGACGGCCATCAACGCTCTCACGAGCCGCAGAGATAATGTGAAGGACAGTCTCAAGAAGGGACTCTTGCCCGCACTTTCGCAGATCCCCACGGTTGCATCCATAGAGGATCTGCCGATAAGTGTGAACATGGTCGGACTGAACGAGGCGGTATCTAACTTGATAAGTGATAGAGAGACTCTGACGAGGAGAGAGATAGCACTCAAGATACTTGACACGGCGAGCAAGGTTGCGTCTGAGAAAGCTGCAAAGCTGGGTCAGCGGGCGTTTGTATCCATGATTCATGAAGATGGGTTCCAAAGACTTGCAGAAATCGATACGGAGAAGTACGGACGTACACCAGAGTCGCGTCGAGCTGGTTATCGTGAAGGATTACTTGTACAGTCTGAACATTCCGAAAACGAGCAGCTGATATCAGAAACCCGCGAGCTGGCAAAGTCAGCGAGCGGCGGCTGCCTTGTGACTTTCGAATTTCCGAGAGAGTCACCAGAGGGTCTGAACTACGGGAACTATGTCAACGGCATTTCGGGAAAGTTGCAGTTCGTACGATTCACAAGAAATCCCGAGATATGTAAAAAGTGCGGGCTGAAAGTGTTCAGCGGCGGAAGATGCGCAAACTGCAAGTCGACATCTTTGATCGCTCAACCAATACTTGTCTGAGTAGATCTTTTTCCAATTAGACAATTTGCGAAATTCGAAATTGTTTTCACGTGAAGAACTTTGCACAATACTCGCGATTAGTTTCTTTTGCTTGCTGTCAAAACAAGTTCACAATCTTTTTTCCAGCCGAAATTTACGATCGAAAGAGCTTTGCATTTTTGCTTAATGTTAAATATCGAACAGCTTACTTACGTTTGCACGTTATGGAACCAGAGAGATTGCACTCCTCCTCATTTGGTCTTGCGGTAAAATTCTCCGATGGCCTACGGAGTGTGCGGTTTCGCAATTCCATCATGCTGCAATTTACCAAATCCACAAGAATTGGTGAATGCTCGACCACAAGCGATCAATTTAATTCCGACGCAGGGCGTGTACTTCTCTGCGCTCGGTTCCCCGGCTGCCGAAGTGGCAGTTATCAAAGAAATTGAAGAAACAACGAAGGTCAGTAGAAAAAATGGAAACAAATTCTGTAGACAATAGTGTTGCGGATGATATCGAGGCAATTAAGAGCATGCCCGAAGAACTGGAACAGGTTACGACGACTATCGAACTGCCAAAGGAGACTTTGGAGTTTTTCAATAATGACGAACTGCGCGCCAGAGTATTCTACGAGAAATACGCTCTGAAAGATATGGACGGGGTCGTGGTCGAGCGAACACCGCCAGATATGTGGGCGCGTGTTGCAAGGGAGCTTGCTTCTGTAGAAAGCACAGAAGAGAAGCGCACCGAATGGACAAAGAAATTCTACTGGCTGCTTGAGAACTTTAGGTTCGTGCCCGGGGGAAGGATAATGTTCGGGGCGGGTCAGCCTCGCAAGTCCACGCTACTCAACTGCTACTACCTCCCGATCAAGTCAGACTCGCTCGAGAGCATTTTCGAGTTTTGCAAGGAGGCTGGAAGGACGTATTCGTACGGAGGAGGCGTTGGAACAGACATTTCAGTTTTGAGGCCCAAGGGATCGCCCGTCAACAATTCTGCCGTTGTGTCTACGGGTTCTGTATCATTCATGGAGCTCTTCTCTGTCACCACCGGAACAATCGGTCAGGCTGGAAGGCGTGGTGCCCTAATGATCACGATACACGTGGATCATCCGGACGTCGTAGATTTCATTGACGTAAAACGCGACTTGAGCAAAGTGAATCATGCAAACATTAGCGTGGCTATTACAGACAACTTCATGAAAGCGGTCGAAAAGGACGACAATTTCACTCTGGCTTTCAAGAATGAAAAGGCCGACGTAAAGCGTGTCGTGCGCGCGAGAGATCTTTGGGACAAGCTCGTCCGCTCAGCTTGGGCATCAGCCGAGCCAGGAATAATTTTCTGGGACAGCGTGAAGAACGAATCGCCGACCGAGTACAATGGAATGGAGGTTCACGGATTCAACCCATGCTCCGAGCAATGCTTGGAGGATTACGGATGTTGCTGCCTTGGAAACATCAACCTGTCAGCGTTCGTGGTTGACGAGTTTTCAGACAAGGCAAGACTTGACTGGAGGAATCTGGAAAAAGCACTCAGATACGCCACTCGATTTTTGGACAACGTGCTTGATTACAATTCGGACAAGCATCCTCTGCCGGCCCAGACAAAGGCATCGATGTGGTCGAGAAGGATCGGTGTTGGTTTCACTGGTCTTGCTGACATGCTCATCAAACTCAATCTGAAGTACGACAGCCAGCAATCTATCAAGTTCGTAGATAGGATGTTTGAGAAGGTTAAGAACATCTGCTACGATGAGAGCACCAATCTCGCAGTTGAAAAGGGGCCCGCTCCTGCTGTCATAGCTGAAAAACATCTTGCAAGGCCGTTCATCGCTAGGCTTGACGGCAGCGTGAAGCAAAAGATTGCCGAGCGTGGCGTGAGAAACAGCTGCGTCTTGACCGTTCCCCCAGTGGGAAGCGGAGCGATACTAGCCGGAACGACTTCGGGCATTGAGCCGATTTTCGCACTGAGTTACGTCAGAAAATCCAAGTCGCTCTCGGGCGGCGAGTTCAAAGTCTATCATCCGCTGGTTCAGGAATACATGAAGAGGTTTGAAATTGCAAGCGAAAGCGCACTACCAGACATCTTCGTCACCGCGCACAACATAAAGGCAGAGTTCAGAGTCCAGGTGCAGGGAACGATACAAAAGCACGTTGACTCGAGCATTTCAAGTACGGTGAATATACCAAAGGAGGCTTCCGTCCAGGATGTCAAGGACATTTACTTCCAGGCGTGGAGGGCGGGCTGCAAGGGAATCACTGTTTACAGAGAGGGCGCGAGAGAAGGAATACTTCTGACAAACGAAGAGGCCGCGAGTCAGAAGGGAACCGGAGCAAAGTCGAAAAAATATGAGCGCCCTAAAGTCATGACCGGACAGACGGTCAAGATGACGCTTCCGCAGGGAAGTCTCTATGTGACTGCCAACCGAAACGGAGGGGAGATGATCAGGGAGACATTCGTCACGCTAGGCAAATCTGGTGGGGATGAAAAGGCCGACGCCGAAGCAATCGGTCGTCTGATCAGCCTCTATCTGCAGCACGGAGGAAGCGTGAAGGAAGTCATCCACACACTCAAGGGAATTCAGGGACGCGACGTATCCTGGGACAACGGACAACAGCTCCTTTCGGTGCCGGACGCTGTGGCCAAGGCGCTTGAGAACATTAGCGGGACGATGGTAGAGTCCAAGCCCGAACTGAAGCACTGCCCGGACTGCGGACAGAGCGCTATTATCTTCGAGAATGGATGCTATCGCTGCACCGAGTGCGGCTATAGCAAGTGCAACTAGGGATTCAGGATCAGTGAGAGTAGAGAAGCTCTCACGGTCCTGCCATACTGCATCTGAGTAAAGTAACGAGCCTGCGGGGTCGCGTCCACGTCCTGTCTTATCTCGTCAATTCTTGGAAGAGGATGCATAATGATGGCGTTCTTCTTCATCTTCTTTGTCAGCTCGACGTCGATGTAGTATGAACCCCTGACCTTCTCGTACTCCTGCTCGTCGGGAAGCCTCTCCCTCTGTATTCGCGTTACGTACAACACGTCAACTTCGGGGAGTATCTCTTGAAGATTTTCTCGCTCCCTCATTTCTATGCTCCGGGTTTTGCCCGGGATCCTGCCAATATCGTGTGTCGCTTCCTGCCTGACCTTCAGCCCGGGCGGAGCTGCCAGGTCTATACTCACATCGAATTTGGCTAGACCAAAGATCAGAGAGTATACTGTTCTGCCGTACCTGAGGTCGCCAACTATGCCAATCCTCAGTCCGTCGATAGTTCCGCGCTCTTTCAGAATAGTGTATAGGTCAAGCATCGCCTGAGTTGGATGTTCTTCGGTTCCGGTGCCACCGCTCACCACTGGTTTGTTTGCGATCTCAGCTGCAAACCTCGCCGAGCCTTCGTTGGAGTGTCTTAGTACAAGCACGTCAGAGTTTGCCTCGACAACGCGAACAGTGTCTGCCAGAGACTCGCCCTTCTCAATCGAGGTAGACTTCGTCTCGCTAAATCCAATGGAGGTACCACCGATTGAGGCCATGGCTGATTCAAAACTCAACCTTGTTCTGGTGCTTGGTTCGAAAAACATCACTCCAAGTATCCTGCCTTCACCGAGGGCCACGCGATCTCTGTATTTCATTTCCTGAAGCTTGTCTGCTGTTGAAAACAAGAGCTCAAGCTCTTTACGGTCGATATCCTTCATGGAAAGTATGTCTCGTC
>JAKAPU010000019.1 GCA_021806865.1 archaeon | reverse complement strand
CTTAGTCTAGCCTTGCACAATCCCCAAGAGAGGATACGAAGGCGCTGCGGCATTCTATCAGACTGTAGCATAGCAAAGCTGCGAAGAGCAGACTATTAGGAGTCCTCGCTCCTCACCCCTTCAAACGTCGTTTTGTGAAAATATTCCTGGGAACAATAAGGAGATCAAGAAGCTGGTCTCGGGTCAAGCTTTACTGCCTGCCACAAAGACCAGATGCACACCGTTTCAAAAACAGCCAAAAGAATCACAAAGCAAGCCTCCCACGACGACCAGACATCAATTCTACCAAGGAAGGGAACGAAGTAGTATACCTTGTTTAGATTGATAATGTGGGCCAGCAAACTGAACTGTTCATCAACGACCATCAGGGCAATGAGAAACGCTGGTTGGGACAACATTACAAGAATGAACCATAGGAACCTCAATTCGTATCAATAGAAACTCGTCATCTTGGACAATTAAAGTGATCAGCATCAGTTGGGATTACTTTTACATGAGGAAGGCTGTTACTCGAGAGCTCAAATAATTCCTTCGGGCGTCGCCTCTTATCCCGTGCCTTCATCCCTATGTCGTTCAGAGGTTCAAGAAAACAAGCGCGCGATACCAAACACAGAATGACGGTTAAGCAAGCTACTCTGTATCAACTGCTTGGTGTGAAGAGCCTTTTTAAGGAGAGTGTCAAATTGAGAGATGGCTCGGTAATCACTCTGGCTCAGTGCGCGGCACGCCTAAACATACAACTCTTGAAGACATCTGTTTTGAACCAAAAGTTGCAAGAGCGTCGTATTAACAAATATGCGGCGGTGCAAAAGATATACCGTGCTGCACGCGACGAAAAAGAGGTAAGATCATTACTCGATGAAATTTGGGCCAAGCCAGAATCAGCACGTGATGTCCTGTCAGAAGCGATTTCGAAAAATTCCGATGTCTATAGCAGAGAAGAAGAGCATGCTGAACTGGGAAATTTCCAGCATTCTATATGCAATTCCCATGATACTCAGAATCGAGAATGATAGCGATTCAAGAATGGCTCATAATTCCGATTGCCATCAATCATAATATATTTTGTCGTTGATGAAGAGTTGCAAGCAAGGTTTTGATCAAAGGTCAAGAAAAGACTCCCGTTGGAGTATATTGGGGAAGATTCAACCCACCTCACAAAGGACACCTAAGTGTGATCAAGAAGTTCAACCAAAGGTACAATCTCATTGTGGCTATAGGCAGTTCAGAGCACAACAATGAGAAGAGGAATCCCTTCAGCGGCAGAGAAAGAAAGCTGATGATGGAAGCTTACCTCAAGGAGCAGAAGATCAAGGATGTCAGGGTCGTGACACTTAATGACGGCAAATCAAAATCTTGGGCGATCGATAATCTAGTGAAGAAATGCAAGCAGGAAGTGCTTTTGTTGTCCGAGAACCACGAAATGATAGGCCTCGCAACAAGCAAGAAGATACACGTATTGAGTTTCAAGAGAACAGGAAGTCTTTCTTCCACGATGATTCGAGATCTCATTGCCTCTGGTAGTGGCAAATGGAGAAACCTGACGGGCAAATCGGTGGTTAGATTGATCGTAAAGCTGAACGGAATAAACAGAATTAATACGGTCTATAAATCGGGAAAGTGAGAGTACGTGCGTTCTGTCTTCCTGTGCTGGGACGTGTCTGAGAATTTCCCTTCCTTGTCGGAAGCAAGAAGAAGAACCATTAATTCAATCATAGGCAAGTACAACATCGACTTGAAGGAATCCTTTGCTTTTGGCAGCACGGATCTGGAAATGCTTAGGAAGGCTGGAAATCCTGTGGTAGTGAATTCTAATTCCTTGCTGCCAGAATATGCCTTTGAGACAGAGTTCTCTCTGGCAACATACCGGTCTTGAAGTGAGCAAGGATGATCAGAGAATCCGCTTCGAGCAAGGACACTAGGGTACTCCGCTATCTCTCCTATGTAGTGAGTGCCCCGATTATCGCAGCGGCCTCTTTTATCGCATTGGGTTTGGCTGATCTTTCGAGTGAAATCCTCCAAATTGCAATCTCTCTGCTCTTTGCATCAGTGCTTCCTATTCTGGCAATAGTGTATTTTGCTCGGTCAGAGGGAACCAATCTGAATATTCCCGATCGCCGTATGCGCACCAGGCCCTTCGTCGCAGCTATTGCCAGTTACTTTGTTGGTTTTGTGGTGCTTTTCATTGCTAGAGCTCCAAGCATCATGTCCGGCTTGATGATTGCCTATACGATCAATACCGTCATCATGCTTTTGGTTACTCGCTACTGGAGGAAGGCGAGCATTCATGCTTGTGGTGTCATGGGGCCTGTAAGCTTCCTAACATATCAATTCGGAGCCTATGCAGCATTGCTTTACTTGCTCGTTTTGCCTGTTGGTCTGATAAGATTGAAAATGAAGGAGCACACCCTGATGGAGGTTGCCGAAGGAGCAGTGATCGGACTAGTCGCGACTTGGGTACAGTTACTCTTTCTTCTCCGCGCGCTGTAAGTGAGATTGAAAAGCGAGACTGTTCACTTATAGGTCCCTGAGCACGGACTCGTCTTTCTGCAAGTATGATATCTAGTCAGGAAGCTTTGATGTTTCGACTCCTGCAAAGTTCAGAGACACTCGCAATTCCTTCCACTGTCTCTGCATGACTCATGGATTGAAGCGATAATGCATGAACACAAGCTTCAGAGACTTCCAAGCTGATTCCCTATTCTTGTATCCTCGCATCAGCTGTAGCCTGGTCTGTATCTTGTCGTTTACACTCTCTGTCCTGTTGTTGTCCCTGAAAGAGTTAGGCACTGTGAAATGAGTGTTGATCAGGTCAAAGTTACTCTTGAGAGATCTGATGATGTAGAGCGATTTCCTGTCAGTGAAGTGAAATGATGTCGGTTCATGAATTTGTCGAAGATCTGAAAAAGCATGGCTACTCTGTGAAATTCAACGCGCGAGTCAAGGGCATGTCCGGCCAGGTTCATCAAGTGGATGGGCTCGCAGAGCATGCGAAAGAAAAGACGATAGTCTGGCTTGAGAAGCGCGGAGACCCAACCGCCGAAATCATCGGAATATTTGCGATTGCATACGACGCGGGTGCCGAAGCATGCTATGTCGCAGATAGTAGAGAGCTTGGTGAAGAAGAGCGAAAGCTCGCAGAATCTTACAAGATGAGGCTGCTAGCAAGAAGGTAACTGCGGGTTTTCAACACTTCCATAGCGTCCAGGGCGCATGCAAATTCTCTCATGGCAATTAGGCAGTCAGATGGATAGATATGTCTGCCCGAGTTTCATGTTAGTAGTTTATGGCAATACTTGTTTGGGAGTCAAAGTACCATTTTGATTTTCTGCAACGTCAGATGTGGGGGGTGTACCAAGTCACTATTCTCGGAAAATCTTGTGCCTTGGCTGGCCATCCACGATAGTTTTGCCAAACTCTACGGTTTGGGCGTACTCCTTGCTCTCCATGAACTTTCTGAACGAGTCGAGACCTTCCCACTCTGTGTACAACAAGTACTCCCGCGTATCACCTATCTCTTTGTACAACTTTCCTCCCAGGAATCCAAAATCTCCGTTCTTTAGCGCCGAGAGCACGTCCTTGAAGACCTGTTCGAACTCCCGCTCGTGTCCGAGCTTAACTTTGTAGTACAATCCGATATTTATCAAACGCATCACGTGTGTGTATGTCTTGGATTCTTGACTTCATATTCTTACTACCATTTTCTTTGACCCTGTAATGTCGGCGCCCTGCCCAGCTTCATTTGCCATTGGCGTTGCCGAGACCGGCGCACGTGGTCGTTCAGCCTTCGCTTCCGATGCAAGTCCCTTTTGGCGCATCACCACCCAAAAATAAACCCCTAGCATTACTGCGAGCAGTGCTCCTCCGACCCAGGTTGTCTCATAAAAAACAGGAACCATGGGGCCGGTTGTCGTCAGAGCATCAATCGGGAGAGATTGTCCTGCGAACTTTGGATAGATTAGTGGTTGCAGCGAGAAGACGATAATGCTGAGCACTGTGATGAAGATCGCCTTGTTTGTCACAATCGGCGCAGTCTTCTTGGAAAGGTAGAGGAGGTTTGCGACTGTTGTGAGAAGTGCTGGAATCGCCATATACGCTGTCACGAGAGATGCCGAATAAGCATAGTACGCTCCAATTGAGACAAGGACTCCGAGCACCGTCAGTGCGAAGTATTTCTTTGCGAAAGGCCTGATATCAAAGAAGACGGGAGCAAGCCCGACGCCTATCAGAAGAGTTCCTGCCAGGAAGAGCCAACTGCCTGCGGAAGACGCCCACTTTCCAAAGTCGAATGGACTGGACAGCCCGACGATTCCAGCTCCGCTAATCAATGAGGACAAGAGGATGAGGACGCTGATGCCGAGCAGCAGCGTCGAAAGCGCGTATCCTTGATAGAGCTTCTTGGCATCCAGCCACTTCTTCTTGATTATGAACTCCCCGAACACGATCGTTGTGTTTCTTGCGACAAGAGTTACCAGGAATATTGTCAGCAAAGCCCCGAATATCGACGCGACCGGTATCAGAAGCGCAGGATACGCCATATCGCCAGTGACCACCCAGAAGGCTGCGAACGTTCCGGTCACTTCCCAGATTGGAACGACGTATTCGAGCACCTTGCTCTTTGCAGCATCGTAGAATAGGAGCAGCACCACTGAACCCATTATTTCAGTGATCAGAAGTGCGGCGAATATCGAGAAAACGGCGTAGTTCGTTTCGAATATCAGGTTCATTTCTAGTAGTTTACACCGCCTGCGACTGCAAGCTCTTCCTCCTCTGGCTTGGTAGAGTTGAAAACTCTGATGAAGAAGTAGAATGCAGCTGGCACCGTTATGAAGTAGAATGCCATTATGAGAATGCCCGGGGCGATTAGAGAAGTGCTCTGGTTTGCAGCCTGTGCGACAGTCACAACGTTGTAAACAATCCACGGCTGGCGCCCCACTTCATCAGTGATCCAACCAAACTGATACACGAGATACGATCCAATTGCGGCAGGAATCTGGAGGTAGAGCAGCGTTTTTGTGTCGAATGGTTTCTTCTTCAAAAGCCAGCCTACAAGATAGAGCAGGAAGTAGCCTCCGGCAAGGAAGCCTCCCAGAACCATGAGATCAAAAGTGATGTGTACGTAGAGAGGCGGCCAGGTCGACTGCGGAAACTGCGACAGGCCGGGTAACTGAGTGATTCCTGTTTCGAGCTTTGCAAGAAAGCCCTGTAATGCCGGTATTGTTATTCCTAAGAATTTCTCGGGTAAATTGGTTCCGGGATTTGCATTCGCGTCAAATGCAGCGTACTTCAGAGGTTGATACTGCAGGACTGTTGCCATCTCGTTAGTGCCAGTGATTCCAGCAAGGATCAGAGTGACAATACCGACAATCCATGTAAGTCGAAGGCCCTTGGTGAGAAGTGTTCTCTCCTCGGGTTTCTTGTACCTGATCAACCTGTAGGCAAAATAGCCCCCGATGATCATCGAGCCTGTGAACACAGTGGTTGTGAGCACGTGAGCAATCTCTCCGAAAGTCGAGGGAGTCGCAAAAGGAGCCCATGGTTCCACTCCAGTTACAGTCTTCCCGCCTGACTGAAGGAACGTGGCGACGTCAAGGCCGTTAGGAGTGTTCATCCACGCGTTTACGGCTACTATGAGCACCGCAGAAATCAAGGTTCCCGCGGCTACCAGGCATCCCACAACAAGATGAGTCCATCTGCCCTTGAATGCATTAGCGTAGTACACGTACAACACCAGGAAGAGTGTTTCAAGGAAGAATGCAAACACTTCAAAGTAAAATAGCTCGATGACTCCAGTCTGTGCTCCAACAGTCACAAAGGCCGGAAAGAGAGTGACAAGCTCAACTGCCATCACGATTCCGCTTGCGGTACCAACGCCGAACGAAATCGTGAATACCTTCGTCAACCGCTTTGCTAGAATTCCATAATTTTTGTCGTTGTAATGTATCGACAAAAATTCTGCGAGAACTACTATCACAATCAGAGCAATGCTTGTGGCCACGAGAGTTATGTGAGAAGCTATCGTGAATGCGAACAGGAATCTGTCGAAGCCAGTCATCGAACCGAACAGAGGGATAACTGACGTCATCCTTCTTCATTTTTTTGCCGGGAATCATAGCATTAAGGATGGCCGTTCAAATGCGCGCAATTGCGCGCATTCTTCGCGAATCATCGTTTGAAAATGTCACAAGCACGAAGCCAACTAGGCTTTTCGAAGCAAGTGGGACCCTGCCCTCCTTCACACGCGCGCTTTTGGCACTGCAGACCAGTGCATCTTGTTGAGCAGTATCTTTTCTAAATGCGCGATCCTGTTTGGCTTGGATGGGCTTAGGGGATGACTGTAATTGAAATTCAGAGTAAGACATCTCCCGTATCCTGTTTCGAGGAAGAAGACGTGGCCGTCGTAGCACCTCTCAAATTCGATTCGATCGTCACCCAACTCACCAATCAACTCTCTTGACAGGAATTTTGCTTCGTAGTGAGCTGTCGATCCGGCCTTCGAGATTGGTATGTCTGTCGCGTCGAGCAGCGCACATAGGTCATGGAAACCCTTGACTCTCAGCTTGGACTTGACAGCAGGAATCCAACCGCCGCGACCGCCAGTCCTGAATCTTCCACCACCTTCGCTCCTCTCGAAGCAAGCGACGCAAAGGCCATACGAGGAAGCGATACCGAACTTCGTTTGTTTCCTTTTAGTCCGGCATGCCTCCGGACTCCACGAAATTTGCTAGGAGAAGACGACTTGTAAAGAGCAGGGTTGAGTTTGCACTCAATCTTGTGCATTTGCGGCGAAAGGGAAATGAGGCAGACACGCCCAACACGACGAATGGGCGATTGGTCATGAACGTATCCAAAACGTTCATAGCTCTGTCTGCCGTGGGGGTCGTGGCAGCTTTATACCACGCTTGGTCGGAGAAAGCATTCAGCACGAACATCTTCTCGGTTCGTTATGCTCCGCTCGCCTCGTTCTTCGGAATCCCTTACTGGCTCTTCGGAGTGACATGGTATCCGCTCATCCTCGCAGTAGGCTTACTGACCACAGGGCTGGGAAGATTCGCCCTAAGAAATGAGTTGCTTATCCTGCTCAGCGTAGGGAATGTGTTCACGGCTTATCTGTGGTATCTCGATATCTTGGTTGTCAACGCGTACACCTCTCAGTACATCTTTCTCTATGCGGTCAACTATGTCCTTACTGGACTTGTGGTATTTCAAAACTGGCGGAGCGACGTCGTGCACGGCTTTGCATATGGAACAATTATCGGAGCAGTCATCGGCATCCTGTTCGGGCCGTTCGGTGTCGCGGCTTGCGGTATAGGAGGCGGAATCTTTGGCGCCCTGAGAAACTACGCGATGCCTGCCAAAGAGCCAGCACAAAGGCGCGAAATCATTGCCTAACTGATTGAGAGTTGCTTCGTTCTATTGCGAGTGGTAGACGCAGCGTATGCTTTTGTTGATTGAATCCTTGGTTCAGCCAAGCACCAAACTTGAGAAAAGCATCAGGAGTATTGCCGTGCAGCCGATCACTAGCCAAAACGGATCCACGGATCCTCCGTTCCTCTGCGTTCTGAACGTGTAAGAGACGAGAGAAAACGCGATAAGGTCCGCGCCCAGAAATAGAGCAAGGATGTTTTCTGCTGCCGCGCCCACTGAGCTGTTTGTCCAGAGAAGCACAACGCACAGAAGCTGAAGAACGGTAAAGAGAATAACTACGAACTGAGTTGAATCGTTGTTTCTTGTCATTTCGATGGAGCAAACCCCCTTTCATTTAGTCTGATCTTCGGACGGCCGCGCGTCAGACCATCCAACCTCTAGCGCCCTAACCCTGCGGCGTATCATACCATGCGCAAGATCCATTCTGTAAAGCAGGTAAACAGTCACGAATAGGAAAACGACCAGTCCGGTGAGAGGCAGGATCAGAGCCAAGGGCGTGGCCGAACCAGAAACGATTTTCGCAACCGCGTTGATGGAGTCGCCAATCAACAAGGCACCAAGTCCAGCAAGAGTAGCGAACAACGCGCCTGCAAGGGCAGCAGTGCTACGTAATGTAGGAGCACTTCGCTGGTCGCGAGCTGGTGAGCTTTTTTGCTTCCTGCCGTATGTCAGCCGATAGAGAAGGAATGAAACAACTGTGACCAGAAGTGCTATCCCTCCCAGTACAAGTACTGCCTGCTCCGTTGGGATGACCTGCCCCGGGGTTATCTCCCCCCAGTAGGCGAGGGTGACGAGCTCTGCGATGAAGATTGCGCCCAGCGTTACGTACCTCGGTCTCCTGCTCATACTCCTTTCCTCACCGCCAGTTCTGTCTATGAAAGGAAGCAGAAAGATTGCGACGAAGAGAATCGTAACCAAAGAAAGCGCAATGGGAAGTCCCGCGCCCTCGAACACGGAAATCTTGAGAATCTGGTAAAGCCAGAGGAAGTACCAGTCGGGCTGTGCTACCGACTGTGCCGCAAGCTGCGGCGTGTACTCTGGTGGAAGACTGAGCGGGAAGAGGACCGAGACAAGGAGCATCACAGCTCCGAAAAGCGCGGCGAGCTCTAGCACGTAGAAAGAAGCGTCAGGGAATATTGGAATCATTTTCTTGCTTGAAGTGTCATCCCGCTGGCCCGATCCGGATATTCCGTGCGTTTCGAGCATGTACATCTTGACAGCGAGAAGCAGAAGCAGCACCGCTGGCAGCACGACCACATGAAGGTCGTAGAATCGCAGGAGCTCCGCGGAGTCGCCGCCTCCGCCGACAATCAGGAAACTCAGGAAGGAAGATACCTGCGGTGGGAGCGCGTTTATCATTCCAATGCCGACGTCTGTGGCCGACTTTGACACGACCGTCCAGGGAAGCAAGTAGCCGGTGAAGCCAAAGCCGAGAGTGACGAAACCCATGATCATTCCCACGATCCACATGACCTCTCTAGGCTTCCTGTGCACGGAGACGAAGTAACCGCGCATCAAATGCATGAAAGCGAGCATTATCATTGCATAGGCGGTGTACAGGTGCACCGTCTCAAGAAACCTGCCGTAGCTGACGTTGTTGAAGATGTACATCGTGGAGGAATAAGCCTGAGACGGGCTCGGAACGTAGTACAGCATCATTATCGTTCCAGTAATCCCTTGGATTACGAAGGCTACCACAGCGAGCGCACCGAGCCAGTAAAATGGACTTAACGCGTACTCGGGAACTGGACGAAGAAGGTCGTATGAAAGACCGAGCCTCGCATCAAACCACTGAGCCAATCTGCCGACACGGAGCTTATCCTCACTTTGTCCTTTTGTCTTTGCTTCTTCCATGCGCACACCAGCCTAATATCAATGAATACGCCCTAAGAGACGAGCGTGCCCCCCTGAAGGTCGCTCGTTACGTCACTCGAGCCCGTATTGTGGCCAAAAATCGTGGGAGGATCCATCCCGACGGCGTAAATGTCCCCCGATGAATCAACTTCGAGTATAACCTGAGGCACTGGTCTGGGTGCTGGTCCTCCCAAGACTTTGCCCGCGTTCGCGAAGTCGTATACGCTTCCGTGGCAACAGCAATATCCGACAGGGCCGGTGGCCTTGTATGAGCTGTTGCACGCAGGCGATGATCCGGGACTTTCATAGGCGTAAATGCAACCCAGGTGCTGGCATATCTGGCTGAAAGCAACGATGTCTCCATCAGGTCCGACTCCTCCCTCAGCTTTTTCACCCAGCTTGACAAGTATGTTCGGTTCGTCTGTGAGCGGATAGTAGAATGTCACTGGATTGTTGACCACAAGATCGCTCAGGTTCGCGACCTTGAACCTTGGGAATCCCGATGAATCGGCACTTTTTCCCGCTTGCGCACTCGGGCTCGCCACCGACTTTGCCACCGCGCCGACTCCCCCAACAGCAAGTACCGCCGATATTGCCGCCATAAACTTGAGGAATGTCCTCCTGTCCGTGCTTTCTTTCGCGTCACTCATTTCAAAGCAACCCTCCATTCATTACGAGATTTTTGCTGCAATCTCCTCTTCGGAAAGTTTACGCGTCTCTGCTCGAGCGGACCTGTCGAAGAACCAGACAAACGAAACGAAACCGAGTAGTGCTGACTCTGCATAAACAAGCGAAGCAGAGGGTACCAGGTAGATGGAAGCCATCAAAGCGACGAGTCCGAAGGAGCCAAAGAGGTAGCCCGATCCCCGACCAGCAAGCGCAAGGAACAAAGCGGTTAGGATCAGTGAAACGAAGAAGAACCCGTAGACCAATCCCCATGGTAGCGGAAGAGGGGTGCCAAAAGATGTCTCCCATGTCAGCTCCATCGTCTTGTACGAGAACTCACCCGAGTACATCGCGAAAGCGAGGAAGCTTGTGGTTAGGGCTGACAACACTACTATTCCAACCAAAGCTCTGTTTGCGACCTTGAAAAGAAGCCAAAGAGAGATGATCGATATTGAAACTCCGAATAGGTTCATGCTCAAGTTGTACGCCAGCCCAATCAAAGAGGGAGACACGTAGCCGCCAGCCCTGAGCAGTAATGAATAGATGCCCATGTCCAATACCCCAACGGACAACATCGCGAGTGAGTAATGGAGCGCCCTGTTTCCCAAGCCTGCTCTAGGTCGATCCGACAACAGTCCGCCAACGAGAAACGCTGGTACTGCTATCCCCAGAACGGCGAGAAGGATCGATATGTCTAGCCAGCTCTCGGAGCCGTAAAGAGCAACGTAAGCGGAAGGCGAGAGCGCAAGATGTGTAAGATCCATGAAACCGATCAGCAATCCGAAAAATATCGCGGCGTATCCTGTCAGCAGGAGTACCGCCCTGCCGACAGTCGGTCTTCCCTCGTTCTTCATTGCACGAACTCGGGAGAGATGTGCTCCAACTGCGACAAGCGCGAAGATTCCGAGAACTGCGGCGGTGTTGGTCGCGATCTGTGCCACCGCATTTCCCGCAATTATCTCAGAATTTGAGACACCCATCCCAAACAGGTAGGGCTCAAGCCTGACAAGCAGCTGCTTGAAGATGACTTGCACAAGAAAAGCAACACCGAACGCGGCGACCAGTAGCACAGACACATTCTCGGAAAGCCCTGTGTTTTTGGCTTGCGGCAGGTTCACTTTGCCGTATCACCAGATCGAGGAAGGTCGCGTGTTTCTCACTCGGTCCGGCCCGCTACGCATCAAATCGGTCGCACCTGCTGCTTGGGCTTTCGAACGAGGTAACCCACCACAAGCCCAACTATGAGCGTGCCAAGAGCGACCACTACGGCCACAGATGTGCTAACGGCTGATTGGGGCATAGTGCCCGTAACAGTAGTAGTACTAACCGCAGTGGTAGTGACGGTTGCAGTAGATGCAGAAGTGGAGGAGACCGCGGGAGCAGTAGTGGTCGGCGACTGATTCGATATGTTGAGCGTGACAAAGGTAGAAATCGATTTGATGAAAGCGTTCTCACCAGCAGCTCCCTGCCAGACCGCAAAAGCTACGTCGTAAGTATTGCCTGAGGAGAGGTTCACGAGATATGGCGATCCACCGCTTGGCATGCTCAAGGTGCGGCTCATCTCAACAGTCCAAGATCCGGAGCCCATTGCAGCGCCAGCAGCTGTTGAGTATGGATTGGTGGAATTCGTTCCGGCGTCATCGTAGAAGAGGCCTGTGCCCAGCCCAACCTCGTACAGATTGGAGGCGTTAGAATACAGATTTATTGCAAAACCAGTAGGCGGTGCCCGATAATCTACGCCGGTGAAGCTCACGTTCTTGTTCCACCAATCATAGTACTTTGAGAGCGAAACCGCGCTCGATCCCTGCTGCGGCACGAACTGGGATGATGAGTTCCAGGAAGCGCCATTCATAAAGTCCCATATGTCCGCCGCTCCTCCTGCCTGCATTGCTCCCCCATTTGACTGTCCGACGACCATGCAGTCGCTTGGGGTTGTTCCGCTCTGACCCCCGAGGTACCACATCATTGCGACCCTGTCCTGCGAGTAGTACGTCGAGTTGACGTAGTACGAATGGACAATCGTTCCTTCGTCCGACCTTGGAGGAGCTGCAACGTATTGACCGGAGCTCTGGTTGTACCAGATGGGCGGGAATCCTGCAGGCCCCCCGCCCAAAGAGAATACGCTCGACATTCTATTGCTGGGGGCAGTGGCGTTCCAGTCAAGCAGGACGAAGATCTGTGTACCATTCCAAGCAGCCTTTACGTTGATTGCAGCAGTCTTACCTCCATTCGGAACATTCGCGGAGAGCGGTACCGATGCCCAAGGAATGGATGACCAGAATGACTCAGATCCTGGGCTTTGAAGATTGCCGTTTCCTGAAACTCTGTAAGCTGTTATTGTTGCAGAGGAATCAGCTGATACGCTCGTAACTCCTACCGCGTATGCCGCGGTAACAGCTGCTAGTGAAGATGCGACAAGAATCGCTGCGATCAAATATGCATTCTTCCTCCTTCTTGTTTGAAAATCTGTTCTGATCATCATACATTGAGTCCCCTAAACGATTGTCGTAAGGGCATCGGATTAAAACAGTGTCCATGCATTTGCGTGCAATTATACGCAGATGCACAATCTAGGCTCGACAGACCTAATACGTTAGGCACAGCTCGCAATTATCACAACATAGATAAGTTTCGTGTGCGAGGATGCTGCATGGTGAATATGTTTTGAGACTAACTAAGGGGGAGTGCTCTGTCGTGAACGAACCAATCTTTTTGGGGCACATGGCTGGCGCAACGAGAAAGATGTGGAGGTAATTTGATCTTGATCTTTTTGAGCATATTACATTCTACGGGTTCTCGATCATGGAACTACAGCTGGAATATCCTTCAGAAACCCTTTCTGGTTGATCCACATGAGACGCACTAACATATCCATAGACCACGCCGTTTTCAACGAGTTCTCATCCCAAGCCGAGAAGAAATCCAAGACCCTCTTCACTTACGCGAACGAGTGGCTTTCGATGGCTAGCAAGATAGCAGCAGAGGGAGGGGAGCCTTCAGATGTTCAACGCCTCTGGAGATCCATCTCCTTGCTGAAACAGGTCGACGTGATCACGCTTCCATCTGACTTTGTTGACGAACTCATCGCCAAGCAATACGCCGCGGACAAGGACGGCTTGCTGGCGTTGTTTCGTGAGCTGGGCAGCGAGATATCTGGCGTTCTGAAGATAGCCGCAGAAAATTTGCAAGAGTTACAAAAATTGGCCACCGACTTTATCGCTCTTCTCCCGTTAAAGCAGTTCAAAGTGTCTGCAGCGGACGACCCTGAAGGGAGGATAGAAATCGACGTGGTAGGAGCGGGCAAGAGGATCGAGTCAACTGAGTGTGCTCTGGAGTTCCTGTCTGCGATCCTCAACGGATATGGGTACAACGCGACAAAGCATGAGATAAACGTGGGCACGATAAGGCTCTGGGCATTGAAAAGAAATTCTTGATCGTAGATAAACGCAATCTTTGACTGCATGTTAGGGCACTTGACCGGAAAGGTTTTTCTGCTTGATACTTCCACCACAACAGAAAGGGAAGGCGCATTGCTAACTGGCTGCCGTGCAAACAAGCAAGAGGAGTGGCTTGGACCTGATGTCTCGACCACCAGATGGCCGCTCACCTCCAGCGACCGCCACGGTGAGCCGTGAATCATGCTTTCGCCTTGAGGAAATATCTTCAAGGCTTGGATTGGATGGGAACACGAGAGACGAGGCAAGATCAATCTGCAAGAGAGCGATTGAAAATCATCTAACTTGCGGAGCGCGCCCATCCGCAATGGCGGCTGCTTCCATCTACCTTGCGTGCAGGGAGAGCACAGTTCACGTCGGTCTGAAAGAGCTTGCTCGCATGCTGCGCCCGAACGCGAGCGCTCGGAGCATAGGCAAGTGTTACAGGTTGCTCGTTCGCGGGCTGAACATTCTGTTGCCTGATTCTACCACAGAGACAGAAAAATGGATCCTGAAAATAGCACAAGCAACTGGGAAATCCGAGGCCGCACTGAGGTTAGCTTGCAAGATGATCAACATTACGAAGAGAAGCGGGGACGGTACTGCAGGGAAGCATCCAGCCGCAGCGGCGGCTGCGGCCTTATACCTTGCATGTTTGAGCGTTGGCGAGAGTTTGAGTCAGGACGAGGCAGCAGATGCGGCTTCAGTAACTCCTGTCGCAGTTAGGCACAGCATAAAATCGCTCCGCCCTCTACTGCTTGAGGCTGTTGGACCGGCTTGATACACTTTTTTCGTGCTGCTAATCACAGGGAACCATCGTACTTTCGCATGCACGTCTCTTCATAGCCTCATTTGACATACTTCCCATGCACAATTGAAATCGGATTTACATGCTGTAAATGGTTACTCCTTTAATTAGCGAGAGCACTCGTGATCAGAGTATGGCAAGTCCATCGAAGGGCAGCAGCAATTTGGATTCCATATGCTGTGCGAGGAGATGAAAAAGCCCGACGAGTTCGAACACTGTGTTGTCTGGAGCTGTAACAGAAAATCCCGTGCTAAAGACATCACAGCAGTTGCAATCTGGAATAACGGTCGTGCTTTCGGGGATCAGCATCTGAGTGCTTAGACAGCCACGCCAACAATATCTTTGCAAGCTAACGTTGTTCGTGGAATCGTATCGGTGCTTCTATCCACGCAGGGTAGCCAATTCCGACCCCCTGAGGTAATTCACACCCAGAATGACCCCCAGCCCGATGAGAACTCCTCCGAATGCCGCTGCGTAAAGTTCGTACGGGCTCAATGTCACCATGGAGTATGTTTCCCCGAAGACAAAGACAATAATCTCTCCTGTAAGGTAGAGGTAGCCTATCGCTCTCCTCGTTCTGCCACGTAGGCCAAAAGTCTCGAAGATCAGCACAGTGGTCACTAGGGCAGGAAGCAGAAAGAACGCAAAATCATTATGGAATCTGGTGAACGCGGCATCGAAGCCCGCGCCCGCGGCGCTGTAGAAATCTTGGTGAAACTCGATGTAGTAACCAGTGACCGGAATGACGAGGTAGATGACGATCCAAGCAGTAATGATGGAAAGAAAGAGTGGATCCTTTATCAAGGGCCGTCCCTCGTGCGTCTCCCCCTTGGCTGCGTGCATCAGCAAAGCTATCAATACAAAGAGGGCTCCCAGCCCCACGAGACCAGTTATCAGGTCGTCCTCTGCTACTCCATTGATACCACCAGGACCCGAAGTCAACAGCGAAGGAGTCGAATAGTTCCCAACTCCCGACACCCAGTATATCCACACTGTGGCGATTATTGCGTAGGACATTATTATGAAACCGAAGGCCGCAACCAACCTTTCCCTGCTCGGCCAGCTCTGATACCCGTAGACCATCGCCACAAGCGCAACAACCCCTGCCATCAACATCGGAAGCATCGTGTGCGAGTGTGAGGTTAGGACGTTCTCTGTGAATGTCACGACGGCGGATGAGTTGTAGTATCCGAGCACCGGATACATAGTTGAATTTACGTAATTGGCTACAGGCGCTGGTGAAGGACCGCTTATCGTAATGTAAGCGCCGACGTACCCCATCAGCGCCGCCACAAATGCCCCGATCACGCTGAGGAGGATGACGTAGTAAGGTGCACCAACCTTGTCGTACCCCTTGCCGGAAGCATCCGGATATACTATCATCGTGATAATCAATGCGATGGCTATCAGATCAAGGAAAGCAAATCCGGTTGATTCCATCCAGTGGGGTATCCCGAGTGCGAAACTGTCCGTGACATTGAAGATGGCACCGATTCCTGCAAGCGGCACCGCAAGCAACGCTCCTGCAAGCAAGAGCATTCTCAAAGATTTTGCCGGGATCCCTTTTATCTTATCCAGTCCAAGCGTCATGTAAGCGAGCGCAGCAAGAGTAACTACCCAGGGCAGAAAGATTCCGCCGTGCCAGTATAAAATGAGCCTGTAGAAGAAGTCTGGAGACCACTGGTTATTGTATGCGGGGTTGAGGAACGGCGTCACATAGTTAGCTATCGGAGACAACGCCATTATGACGATGGACCAAGCGATACTCCACCAGAAGACGAACCTTATGTTCAGGTACTTGCTCAGCCAACTCATCTTCGCTTTTTCAGCGCCGGATCCAGAAGTTGTGCTCATCTAATCTCGCATCAACCCATTGCAGAAGCATGATGGGACTTTCCTAAAAGCGTAACCATTTTTTTACATCCGATCGCGCGCACATGCGCGTTGGCGCAACACGCCTAAGACACTAGGTATATCCGAGTTGTACCTCGTCGCGCAGCTAAGTCTGGATCCAGGTCTCACTTACGCGGTGGATGATCATCCACTGTTGGGCATCCGATTTGATTCGGAGGAGTGAGAGGACTCCCACTGTTATCGTAGAAATGGACTGCTTCAACAGCGAGAAACCAATCGTGTTTGAAGGAACAGCCACGAGAGGAAATGAATTACCTCAGCTACTCACAATAGTGAGATGGATTTCTTTCTCTTTCGATACAAGAAGCAAGAATGTGGCGGAGAATCTTGCGCTTGAAGGTGAGAGATCCGATGCTATTTTCTCGCGGAGAAGAAGAGATCCAAGCCATCTCCGCTGAGGGCCTGTACGAAGCTGTACCTGGTGTGAGCTCGGCCCTCGGCGCTGTATCATATGCAGGAGTTCATCTAACTCGAAGAGGAATTTCGTCATCCGCCGCAGTTGTCACGGGGCATGAAGACCCATCGAACGGAAGAACACGGGTCGATTTTCGAAAGCTGGCCTCTGTCGTCGATATGATTGTGATATCCATGGGAATAGAAAGGTTGCACCTGATCTCCGAGAAGCTCTTGGAAGCAGGGATGACTGAAGACACACCGACAGCCATCATCGAATCCGGGACGCGGCCTACTCATAGAGTCAGATTCTCAACGGTCGGAGGCATTTTGGACGCAGACCTGAAAGACGAAGTGGTCTCTCCTGCTCTGTCGTTGCGGGAGAAGTAGTGAGATCCTCTAAATCGCTCCGCGAGAGGCCAACGAGCAACGTCACGAAAGGCTCAATTTCATAGTTGGAGCAGAACTTGGCTTCATGGTCTGCAGCGGCCGAATCCTCTTGAAGAATCCAAACCAGTTTGAACATTCGGGTTTCTGGTACTCATCTCAATTTCAGAAGATCTTCAAACTCTGTTTCGTCGAACTCTTAAGAAATTCATCGTCAAGCTCTACGCCGATCCCTGGGCCTGTGTTAGGTTTCATCGTACCCTTGCCCGTCATCTCGAAGGGATTATTGACAATGTCGCGCAGAAAGTACTCGTCGTTCGGCGAGGTATCACCCGGCAGGCCCACAAACCTCTGCGATGCGAGAGCAACATTGAACGATCTTCCGATACCAGTCTCTAGCATTCCACCCACCCAGACACCGCCGTCGTACTCCCTGGCAATCTTCCCGATTTTGACCGAGTTTACGAGCCCGCCTAATCTGCCCGGTTTGATGTTCACTATTTTTGCGGCCCCGCTCTCGAATGCCTGCCTAGCGCTCCTTGGTGATGAGATGGACTCATCCAAGCAGATCGGCGTGGAAATCTGCTTTGCAAGTACTGCATGGTCGATTAGATCGTCGTGTTCCAACGGTTGCTCGATGTACAATAGATCGAACTTGTCCAGTCTCTTCAAATCCTGCACATCTTTCAGCGTGTAGCATCCATTCGCATCGATACTCAATGGCAGCTCTGGATAAGAGTCCCTCACGGATTTGATCCAGTGGTACTCTGTCCCTCGTTTGATCTTGATCTTGATTCGCCTATAGCCTCTCTTCACAGCGGCTTCGACCTTCTTCAGCAGGAGCACATGATTGTCCTCGAAACCCAGCGAGATCCCCACTCGGGCGTGACCTCTTGGATTTCCCAGCTCCTCAGCAATCGACACATTCTTGAGCTTGCAATGAAAGTCCCAAAGCAACATCTCGACCGCGGCCTTTGCCATATTGTGGCCTCGGATGTGTGCCGTCCTTTTCAGAAACTCTTCGGGAGATGGCTCCTTCTTCAATTCCTCTGCGAGATGGTCCCTGATGATGTGAATCGCAGTCGAATTATCCTCAAAAGAGTAGTACGGGTTTTCGAATGTGGCACATTCCGAAAACGCTCTAATTCCTTCCGAGCGAAAATCAAGTATCAGACTTTTCCTTTCTCGCTCGACTCCCAGGCTCGATTCAAAAGGCGTGCGAAGTGAAAGTTCCACGCAGTGTATGGTAAACGACGATTTCAAGCACTTAAGACCCGTCTCTTTGTCGATCAAGCCGTTCTTAAGCAGCCTCAAAACTGAATCAGAATTGAAAGAGTGAGCAGGGCGCCTACCAGCATATGGAGGCCCGAAACTGTCGGGACTGCTCTGACCCAGCCATTGCTTCTGGTTATTCTGAAGTAACCGCGCAGGGCAATCGGAAAGGCGAGCCACACAAAGAATATCGAAAGCGAAGTGTGGAACGTTACGAAGGCGGGAATGGACCAAATGAATGACAGAACTATCAGTGCGAAGAGTACGGAACTTCCGTTCCTCATCCCGACGAGTACTGCCAGTGTTTTCCTTCCATGATCGCGGTCATTTTGCAAGTCGCGCAGATTGTTTGCTAGGAGAATCGCGGCGACCATCAAACCTACTGGTATTGAAAACACAAGAGAGAGGATAGATATTTGGCCCGAGGCCGCTAGATTCGCCGAAGAGACTTCTATCGGCCCCATCAGCAGAGCCACAAACACCTCTCCAAAAGGTGTGGAGGAGATCGGTAGAGGCCCTTCAGAATACAGGATCGCCACAAGAAGTGCGAGCGCTCCAAGTATCAGGAGCTCCAGTCCTCGGAGAAGTACAAGTATCAGCCCAAAGAAGAAAGCGATGACAAAACAAGCAACCGCTGTGGCAAGTATTTCCCGTGCACCCACTTCTCCAGAGAGTATCAGCCCGCCGAAACCCGCAGAGGGCACGGTATCTATCTTTCGCCTGTAATCCCCGTACTCGTTCAGCACATTGGTACCGATCTGAATCAGCAATGCGACAGAGAACATTTCAATCCAGAGAAGTGGTGAAAACTTGTTTTGGGCAAAACCCACTGCACCCCCGATGATAAGTGGAACGGCTGTCGCTGCAAGAGTCGGAACGCGAATGAGTCTGATGAATTGACTGGCGTTCATCTGATGAGATCGCGTCTCGATTTTTTTCCTTCCATCCTGTCAAGAATCTCTATTATGGCCGTTCTCTTTGTCTTTCCGGTCTGCGTTTTTGGGAAGGAATCCAAGAAGTGGAACGCCTTTGGGATTTTGTAACTTCCAATCCTCCCTCTCAAAAAGTCTGTAAGCTCCGAGGCGCTGGGGCGAACAGAATCGAGCTTAACTTTCAACACGGCCTCAACTCTCTGCCCCCACTTTGAGTCCTCTCTTCCTACCACGACCGCTTCTTCGATCGCCTTGTGTTCGAGAAGAGGCGACTCAACCTCAATCGGATAGATGTTTTCGCCGCCGCTGATTATCATCTCGTTTTCTCTTCCAAGCACAACGAAGCCGGTGTCCCCGTTCCAGAATCCGACATCTCCTGTGTCAAACCACTCTACATTGCGATCGTTGGTTGGTGCTTTCGAGTTCCGCCCGCCCCAATATCCTGGAGAAATTGTCGGACCGCTAAGCATTATCCTTCCGACCTTCCGGTCTTGATTCGTGGACTTGTCTCTTGCACGATCAAATCCTATTTTCACGAAAGTGGGGAACATTGCTTGGTATGAATTTCTATCAGAGACCGACGACTCTGTGGCTGCTTTTGAAATGGCAATCTGGGAGCAGCTCTCTGTCATGCCATAAGTCAGAAGTACTGGCAGTTTCCTTCTAACTATCTGGCGAATCAACGCGGGCGGAGTTTCAGAGCCTCCTAGGAAAATCAGCCTTAATTTCTCAGAAAAGCTTTGACTGCGAATTCTCAACATACTTTCTAGCATTGCTGGAACGAGTGACAAGAGTGTAATTCCATCTCGGTTGATTGACTCGAATGCAGTGCCCGCGTCGAATTTGGAGTGGATTACAATTCCACTGCCAAGCATGACGCTTCTGAAGATAACACTGTAGCCGCCGATGTGATACAGGGGCATTACAAGCAGCCATCGATCCGATGGAAATGCTCCGTGATTAATTCCGAAGGAGATCGAGTGCCACAACAAGTTCGACGCAGTCAACACAGCTCCCTTTGGTTTGCCAGTTGACCCAGAAGTGTAAATTATGGAATGGATTGATGACGCTTTGAACTGGGCACTTTCCATTCGGTCACTACTTCGAGTATCTTTCACTTCATCGAGACTTTTGAATGACACCCGCGATTGCAGTTTAGGCGAAGATTTCTGCTGGACCTCTTTCACTATCGAAGCAAGTGATTCATCGTAGATGATAAGGGATGGATTGCAATCACCGATCTGCCAGAGAATCTCCGAAGTGGTCTGTCTTTGGTTCACGGGGACGGCTATCGCGCCTAACCTTGCCAAGGCATGAACCAGCGCGACGTAGAGGGTGGATGAGTTGAGCAAAAGCAGCACCCTGCTTCCTTTCCTGACTCTCCACGAAGCAAGTACACCTGAAATATTGCTCGCTTGTTCTTGCAGCTGATGGAAACTCAATGCGCCGTCTCTATCTTTCACGGCAAGCCTGTCGGGAGAGAGCGACGAACGCCATTGGAGCCAGTCCGGGAAGGTGCTCGTTCGATAACCGGCGGGAAAACGGGTGTCCACTTTACTCAAGGCCGCCAAGGAAACTTTCTGAAATTCGGCTTTCTTTTTTCGATGAACGCGTCTCTTCCTTCTTTTGCCTCCTGTGTCATGTAGTAGAGCATTGTCGCATCCCCGGCCATTTGCTGCACTCCACTCAGACCGTCAGTGTCTGCGTTGAATGCATCTTTCATGAATCTGATTGCGATTGGACTCTTTTCCAAAATCTCCCTCGCCCACTTCATGGTCTCCTCTTCCAGCTTGTCCGGCGGAACTACAGCGTTCACCAGACCCATTTCTAGCGCCTCTTTCGCCGTGTATTGACGGCACAGAAACCAGATCTCCTTCGCTTTCTTCAACCCGATAGTTCTTGCAAGGAGCCCTGCGCCATATCCCGCGTCGAAGCTCCCGACCTTCGGGCCGGTCTGGCCAAACTTTGCATTTTCGGCAGCAATCGTGAGATCGCAGACAAGGTGTAGCACGTGCCCTCCCCCGATCGCATAACCGGACACCATGGCGATGACAGGTTTTGGAAGATATCGAATCTGCTTTTGAAGGTCCAGCACATTGAGTCTCGAAACTCCCTTCTTGTCCAGGTACCCCGCTTTTCCTCGCACACGCTGGTCTCCGCCCGAGCAAAACGCCTTGTCTCCTGCACCTGTGAGAATGGCAACACCAATTGATGGATCGTTTCTGACTGTCGAGAACGCATCCGAAAGTTCGAAGAGCGTTTCCGGTCTGAACGCATTCCTGAGCTCAGGCCTGTTGATGGTAATCTTTGCAACACCCTCCTGCTTTTGGAACAGAATGTCAGTATATCTTTTCACTGTAAGCCAATTTGCCTGTCTCATTCTACATCTGCCTCGTGTTTGTGATAAACGCCGTCGAGAAACTGTTCCACCGTGCTTTCAAACATTTGATAATCCTCGAGATGGGGAGCGTGGCCGCCGTTCAATATTTTGAGCTGGCAACCGGCTCTTGCAATTTGTGCCTTCATTTCGCACGCTATCGAGACAAATTTTTCATCCTTCTCTCCGACGATTAATAGGACGGGGATCTCTAGCTTGCCGAGATCTGACCACATTGGTTGCATGGCACCTGTTCCTGCGTTTAGAAGGCTCCTTGCGAGGCCTGCGCTAGTATTTGACAGGCGCTCGTTTCTTATTTTTAAGCGCGTGTCTTGATCGAGATTTTTTTGCGTAGCAAAGATTTCTAAATTCTCCCATTTATCGACAAACCAAGTTATATCAAATTGCTCGATATCCTTCGCAAGGGATTCATCCTTCATCCTCCTTTCTTCTCTGTCCGTTTGTTCGACAATGCCGGGAGAGACACTCTCTAGAATCAGACAGCTCACTCTGTTCTGGTGTCTTGTAACGAAATTGAGAGCGATTCTACCGCCCATGGAATACCCGAGCAATCCAGCCTTGCTGATTCCCAGATCTTCAAGCGATTCTAGAATGCTGTCAGAGACCTGATCCACACTCATTGCTGGTGCAGTGCTAGACCTTCCATGACCAGGAAGATCTGGCACGACCAGAAAATAGCGTTCGGACAATCTCTTGCAAAGTCTTTCCCAAGTTTGATGAGATCCGGTGAAACCATGTAACAGGACGACAGTCGGATCCTCCTTTTCGCCGATCGTTTCAAACCAAAGAGCATGCTGCATTATTGTATCTCCCCTGAGATTTGGTCGAAGGTCGAGGCGTGCAGCTCCAAGTTCGTTTCCCTGTCAGCTGCCATAAATTCGATGATCTTTACACCGCGTTCGGTGAGGGATGTTGACAGCACTTGATCAAGCTTTTTGCAGTCGTTCACTCTATGAAACTTGGCCCCATAGATGGTCGCTGCTCCTGAGAAATCAAGATCGTGTGCCATGCCAAACAGGTTCTCAAAGGTCTCTCTTTGTAGCAGAGTGTGTTGTGGCAAGAAAGAAAAGATTCCCCCTCCTCTGTTGTTCACCACGATAATTGTTGCGTTTAGGTCGTGGAGTTTCGCTGCGAGCAGTCCATTCATATCGTGATAGAAAGCGATGTCTCCAAGTATCAGCAGCACGTTTCCCTCTAATGCAGAGATGCCCAAAGCGGTTGAAACAAGCCCGTCTATGCCATTAGCCCCCTTATTTCCTACGAACCATATCCTCTCGCTTGCTTCGAGGTAGAATGCGTCAAGGTCTCGGAGAGGCATACTGTTTCCCACGACAACAGTGAGATCCAACGTAGGAGCGAGATTCTTTGAAAGATGGAAGAAAAGTTTGCCTTCGAACGGTTGTTCTATCTTCTTCATCACCGAGTTGGTGGCCTTGAGTGCCTTGCTATCAGCGTCGAGCCAGGTTTTTAACCAGCCGACCGGCGGTTTGAAGGCCCGAAAGGCTTGGATCATTTGCGAGAGTGAACTTTCGAAATCTCCGTATATCATGCTACATGCGGCGAAGCTCGGATCCTTCCAGTCCGTTCCATCGTCCAAAATCACTTTCTTTGTATTTTCGCAAAACGAGTTTAGCCACTTTGAAGTGGGTGCGCCGCCTAATTGAATTACCCACTCCGGAGCATTTGCCTCTCGAAAACTTTTGTTGCGAAGCAACGCCTCGTAGCATCTTACGAGACCCAGACTTTCCTTGAAGTTTCTCAAGTTTGAAAGCGGGTCTGCGATTATGGGCGACGCCAATACTTGAGAAAGCTGATCCAGAGACTCCTTCAGGTCATGATGGTCTTCCGGCCCAACTATTATCAAACCCTTTGAACCGTCGTGGATTTCTCTGAGAGCGTAGAGCACTTCCTCGCTCGGTGGAGATCTTCTCACTCTTGTTATGGAGAGGGGCTTGGATTGGATAGCACTTTCTGAAGATTCTATTTGCTCTTGCTGGTTTGAGAGCAGCGGCTCTCTGAATGAAAAGTTGATCTGCACAGGTCCGGCAGGATTTGTCTTGGCAATGTTTGCGGCTCTTGCTCCCACAATGCGGGCGTACCGAAACAGTGAGGAGATCTCCGCTGCTATCGGCATGTCTTGGAAAAACTTTGCATAAGAGCCGTAAAGTCGGATCTGGTCTATGGTCTGGGGAGCACCGAAGTCTCTCAACTCGGGTGGTCTGTCTGCCGTGATAGCAACAATAGGGACACGGGAAAGTTTTGCCTCAACAATCGCTGGCAGAAAATTTGCTGTGGCGGTGCCAGAAGTTGCAACCAGAGCGACAGGTTTGGAAGAACTCTTTCCGATTCCGAGCGCAAAGAAAGCTGCTGATCTCTCGTCGTACAAGGTCCAGAATCGTATCCCTTCCTTGCGCGATAGTGCCAGAGCGACAGGCGTTGACCTCGATCCTGGACAGATCACTGCTTCACCAACTCCGCCATCCTTTAATCCGTCGATGAATGCATCGACGTACTTATCCACCGTACCCAGCGTTCTCTCACTGTCCCAAAGCGTTCATCATCGTTTTCATCTTCCAGTTGGTTTCTTCGAATTCTTTTTGAGGGTCGGATCCCGGGACGATTCCTGAACCTGCAAAAAGGAAAGCGGTGTTTTTTCTAATCAGGGCAGACCGAATCGCGACGTACAGGTTGCCCTGGTCAGCCTTCCCATTCACATACCCAACTACACCTGAGTACCATCCTCTCTGTATGCCCTCAAAGTCCTGAATCCATCTGATAGCTGATTCTCTAGGCTCGCCGCTTGTCGCTGGCGTTGGCCAAAGTATCTGTGCAGCTGACCAGACGTCAACTGCCGGGCGCAGCTTTCCTCTAACTGTGGAAAGCAGGTGCTGGACATTCGGAAGTTTCTTCAGAGTTGGCTCTATTGAGACCTCGGTTCTAGTGCATATTCTTGAGAGCGATCTTGCAACTTTGTCCACGACGACTTTGTGCTCATAGAGAGATTTGGAATCACGCAAGAGATCTTCACCGAGGAGATCGTCAGTCTCAGGATCTCCGCTTCGAGGTGCGGAAGCTGCAAGGCAATCGACTTTCAGATTCCCATTTTTCAAAGTGAATAAACGCTCAGGCGTTGCTCCAACGAAAACCGCATCACCTTTCTTTATGGCAAAAATGGTCGCCTCGGGGTTTGTCTGAATTAGTTTCCTCAAAACAGTGGAACAGGGGACATCAGACTCGAAGAGCATCTCAACCGAACGTGCCGGCACAACTTTCTGAAATTCGCCTTTCCTAATCGAAGCGAGCGCCTTGCGCACTAGATCCTTCCACTGACCTTGGGGCGGAATATTTGTTGTCCGGACTAGGCGTGGGATAACAGGGCTCTTTCTCCGCAGGCCGCCGAGAGACGTGACGAGTCCTTCATAGTATTCATTGAGCAAACGTGGGCTGCTGTTTTCGACATTCACAGCCAAGATGATTCGCCCCAAGCCGTTCTCGTAAACGAGAGTCAGTGCCGGAATTACCCAATCAGAGTACGGGAAATCTTTCCAAACCTGCATTTTCTTTGCTGTTGCCTGGTCTTCAGAGTGCGATGGAGGAAAAGACCAACCACCAAAAATGATGATCTCTTTTGAAGATCTTCTGGCAATCTCACTTAGAATGTTGCCTATCTCTTCTCGCGAAGGTTGGAAAGAAAAAATCTCATGTCTCGCAATTCCAAGTCCCAGAAAATAGGAATCAGTCCCGGCGAAAAAGTGTACGTCTTGAATACTAGAATCAAAGACAGAGAAAGGAAGCTCTTCGATTGGCACCTGCTTCACTTTGACAAAAATCGCGCTGGAATTGATACTCGTTTTTTTAGAGAACGCCTCGTCGATAGAATCGCATGCCCAACGACGTAGTTCGTCATCAGTTGAAGCTAGGCTATTCGATGATTCTGGTTGAGCACTTAGAATAGCGGATCCCTTCTTTGATTACCACTATGCAGTGGTATTAAAAACATGCGATATGGTAAAAGTTTGCAGAGATTTTCCTCCTAGGCGTCAATTCTGAGAGGGAAGGGAGATCTGATCTAAAGACAAGCAGGAAACCTTGCGAACTAGCCCAAGGGCAGTCGCGATTGGCTCTTCTATCTTCAGACCAGTCCTGAAAGTAAAAAATTGGCCTTGGCCTGCTCGACTGTTTCTGATGATGTCTTTGTCTGACGATCGTATTCCAAACCAAACTCGGTTTTTGTTTCCGCCACCCTCTTTTTTCGAGTGAAGAGTTGGTGTTAGTGCCAAGCACTGTCCGAAGCTCCTTGGCAAATCCTAGAGATTCTTGCAATTTCGAAGAGCCCCTTGAATCGGTACTGTCATAGACGAATGTGTCTTGGCCGTCAACGTGTATCCTCCTATGGAAGCGCTGCGTCGTGGGACGTACTTTATTCTCTCGTAACTGAAGCGGGTACTTCCTTCAGAGTGGGTGCTGTGAGATATCCTTGGTTTGGCGTCAGGATCTCCGTTCAGGTCGAAGGAAACTTGATGCTTCTGTGCCTTTGAGTAAAGATAAGAGAAGATGAAGGCGTCTCCGTTGCCGGTAATGATGAAATCAGGGACGAATCCTTGAACTTTCCTACCCGTCTCGACGAGAATTTCTCCCTCGTCAGATCCTTGGACTTCGATCGGGGCGTCTTGTGATTCTTCACCATGGCAGATTGAGGGAATGAGTTTGATCGAAGTCAGTTTCGAGTCCATCCACGGGATCTTGTCTGAGAAGGTGATGTCCAGTTCCATGACTTACAGTCTGGGAATCTCAATCTGTTGATTCAACGCCGTCCAGCAAGCGCCACTTTGTTTCACCATGATTTGAGTACACGCCGTCACGAGCCAAGGGGAACAGATTCTTCTCTAGAAAGTACTGCTGTTCTGGAATCTTGTTGGCTCCGAACAAGAACACTAACACTGCTATCATGAGAACCCAGACCACTGGGTCGTCCCAAGCCATAGGTGTTCGCCTCGATTGCCATGGACAATGCTTCTTTTTACGGTTGCTTGCCTGAACCAATAAGGTGCGACTCAACGCGTACGTAGCTCCACTCTGTAGCTTGATTTCGTCGGTCGTCGGAGGGATCCTAAGAAGGCAGATATTA
>JAKAPU010000166.1 GCA_021806865.1 archaeon | reverse complement strand
TCCGATGACCGCGATCTGATCAACAACAGCAGTTCAGTCTCCGAAGCTCACAGATTCACGGATAACATACGCGCTAAAAACAACACCAATACCTGACAACACTGAAATATCTAATCGTTCAGATCGAATTTTGTAGGTCGTGTAGCAAGATGACCAGCTCTCAAATCGTCAAATCTTTGGACGAGTTCACCACACCATCAGGTAAGTGCTTTGAATACTACTCTCTTCCGGCACTGCAACGTGCCATGGGTTCGAAGGTGAATATTTCACGCCTTCCGATTTCCATCAGGATAATACTCGAATCGCTTCTTCGAAATGAAGACGGCAAGGCCGTAACAAGAGAGGACATCGAATCACTCGCCTCATGGAACGCAAAAGAGCCCGCTGACAGGGATGTGCCTTTCAAGGTGAGCCGCGTGCTGATGCAGGACCTCACCGGAGTTCCGGCGCTCGTGGACCTTGCCGCGATGCGCGATGCTATTGTCTCTCTCAAACTTGACCCGAAGATCATAGAGCCCGAAGTTCCCGCCGACCTGGTCATCGACCACTCTATCCAGGTCGATGCGTTTCGAACCGCGAACGCTTTCATGATCAATGCGGGGAAAGAAATAGACAGAAACCGCGAGCGCTACAAGTTCCTGAAGTGGGCTCAGCAGGCTTTCCACAACCTGAAGCTCGTACCTCCCGATACTGGAATCTGTCATCAGGTCAATCTGGAATTTCTCGCTCAGGTCGTGATGCAAAAACAGCTGGAAAATGGCAAGAGTCTAGCTTTCCCTGATTCGCTGGTCGGAACGGATTCGCATACTCCCATGATCAACGGATTGGGCGTGCTCGGGTGGGGGGTCGGAGGCATCGAGGCTGAAGCCGCACTTCTTGGGCAGCCAGTTACTTTCGTGACACCACGAGTCATCGGCGTTCACCTAAAGGGATCGCTGCAAAACGGCGTGACTGCGACTGATGCTGTACTCACTGTGACGCAGAAGCTCAGACAGGTCGGCGTGGTTGACGCGTTTGTGGAGTTCTTCGGGGATGGAGTTAGGGCACTAACGATTGCAGGTCGAGCTACGATTTCAAACATGACTCCAGAGTTCGGCGCGACAGCATCTCTCTTCCCTGTTGACGAGGAAACTCTGAGCTACCTCAAGCTGACAGGAAGATCCGATGCACAAATCGAGCTTGTCAGGAAGTACTTCGAGTCACAGGGAATGTTCGGGGTTCCTTCTCCGGGCCAAATAGAATATTCTCAGGTTATCGAGATCGACCTTTCAAAGATCGAGCCCAGCGTGGCGGGGCCAGCACTGCCTCATGACAGGATGGCGTTGAGGGATGCAGGGGCTCACCTCAAGGAGGCTTTCCCGACGCTCAAGACAAAGACAATCAGTGTGAAGCTTTCCTACGAGGGAGAAGAGTTTACCCTTTCCGACGGGGATGTTGTGATCGCGGCGATCACCAGCTGCACAAACACCAGCAATCCTGACGTGATGATAGCTGCAGGCCTATTGGCAAAGAGAGCAGTTGATGCAGGTCTCAGCACGAGAAAGCTTGTCAAGACTAGCATGGCTCCTGGTTCGATGGTCGTCACCGAATATCTGAGAGCCACAGGGCTCTTGCCATATCTCGAGCAGCTAGGTTTCGGCGTCGTTGGTTACGGTTGCACGACGTGCATCGGGAACAGCGGATCTCTTCCAGAGCCGGTGAGCAAGGCGATCCGAGAAGGTAGCCTTACCACCGCTGCGGTGCTTTCTGGAAACAGAAACTTTGAGGCGAGGATACACCAAGAGGTGCGCGCCAATTTTCTAATGTCTCCACCTTTGGTTGTGGCGTATGCGATTACAGGCAGCATGTTCAAGGATCTGACAAAGGACCCACTTGGTACCGGTAAGAATGGCAAGCCGATTTATCTGAGTGACATCTGGCCCACCCAAAAAGAGATTGCCGAATACAGGACAACCATCAGCACCCAGATGTTTCGCAGCAGATACGCCGAGGTTTACAGCCAGAACTCGGAGTGGAACAAACTTGAAGCCCCGACTGGCATGCAGTACGTATGGGACAACGAGAGCACTTACATCCAGCAGCCTCCCTACTTTGAGGAATATCCAGGAAAGATGACAAGGGGTGTGCAGAAGTTCGAGGATGTCTTGAGCGCAAGACCTTTGCTAATACTGGGAGACTACGTGACGACCGACCACATCTCTCCGGCTGGCGCGATCGGAGTAAAGTCTGCCGCTGGCAAGTTTCTAATCTCAAAGGGCGTCAGCGAGGAAGATTTCAACACATACGGCGCAAGAAGAGGGAACCACCTTGTGATGATACGAGGAACGTTTGCAAACCCTAGAATTAAGAACTTGATTCTCAAGGGGCAGGAAGGCTCACTCACAAAGCACTTTCCCGACGGCGAAACGCTTTCAGTATTCGAAGCTTCCGTGAAGTACCAAGGCGAAAAAGTGCCGCTCGTCGTAATCGGTGGAAAGGGATTCGGAACCGGAAGCTCGCGAGACTGGGCCGCAAAGGGCCAGAAGCTCCTCGGAGTAAAGGCTGTCATCGCTGAAAGTTTCGAGCGTATACATCGCAGCAACCTGATAGGGATGGGAGTTTTGCCTCTCCAGTTTGCCAACGGAGCAGGTGTGAAATCGCTATCGCTTGACGGCAGCGAGACGTACGACATTCTGGGACTCGAGAAAGCGGTTAACTCTGGTACAAACGCGAACCTCGTAATCACTAGAAGTAGTGGTGAGAAGGCAAATGCGGAGCTCGTGGTGAGACTTGATTCCGCTGTGGAAAAGGAGTACTACCTCAGCGGCGGAATATTGGACTATGTGCTTCAAAAGAAGGCAAAGTCAAAGAGCTAGACTTGCGTCGGCTCTTCCTCTGCAGCCTTCTTCCTTTTTCTTTTTTTCGAAACTTCTTCGCCCGCATCTGGGTTCATTCGCGCGGCCGCTTCCCTGAGCTCCGTCAGCTGCAGTGCAAGCCCAGCAACCTGCTTTCCCTTCGGCGTCACATGGTATTGGGTAACGTAGCGCAGCCCGAGAAGTTTTGGCTTTGGTTCAATTAGTCCTTCCTTGATCAGCTGGTGAAGCGCTCGACTAGCTGAGCTGCTGCTCCTGCAGGCTTTGGTTGCCTCCGTATAGCTCACTACGCTGGCGTTCTTCTTGGCGATGTAGGCAAGGAGAGCTATGTCGGTGACTGGATGGCGCATTCAAGCCGATTGTCCCGCCCCTTGATATATCAACGATTCGAAAACGATTAGCCCTTCCACAAGCCCAAGCCGAAACCGATTATCCAAAACACTGGAAAGGCGTAGAATATTGCTCCGATGTGCGAAGCCTGTGAGATAGCAATGTTCACAAGGTGAGTCATGACGTCAGACATGCTGATGAAAGGAATGCTGAGGCCTATTCCTCCGGCAAGTATGAGGCCGACTATGATCAGTATCGCAGACATTATTCCCTTCTTTGCAGCAACGCCGAAGATCAGTCCGTCGATGAAGAGCAAGAGCACGGAAATTATAGAGGAGTACGCTTGAAGTGATGGAGGAATCAGGCTCATTGTACTGTCATCCGAGCCTTCTTCGAAGAGTTCTTTGACTAATAATGGTTGCCTTGTTCAAGATATTTGAACAGCGTGTCCACCGTGTATCTCGAAACTCTCATCTTCTAGCTGCGTCACAGTGATCCCAGTCTTGCATGCAGGACATCTGGAGTTGGAATAGTACTCCTTTGCATTCTTTCCACCGATTGGGAAAAACTTGAGTTTGGTGTTCCACTCGTAGTGGCAGTTATCGCAGCTCAACCTGAGCCTAGCTTCCTTTTGCAAGAATTATTACTTGAATCTTGAACGGATCTTAGCAATGTAAAGCTTTGCGCGCGTGGTTTTGCAGGTGAGGAAGGGGCTAGAGTTAGGTGAACAAACAGAAGTATCATGCATCTAAAAGAATTATATACATCTAACTCCTTCTCACAGACACATTTGGGGAAACTGTTGTCCTCACGCGGATATTCACGTTCTAGGAGAGAGTATTGAATGGACGCGACGACAGCCATCCCCAAGGCAAAAGCATCCAGACTTCGCTTCATCAAACGATTACTCCTGTATT
Source organism: archaeon (assembly GCA_021806865.1). Next base: position 1,857 of record JAKAPU010000166.1, on the reverse strand, counting down.
TGGGGCCTGCGCTCATCGTGTCCACCGCTTACATGGATCCAGGCAACTACGGGACCGACCTCGCCGCAGGTGCTTCCTTTCGATACGACTTGATATGGTCTGTGTGGCTCGCCTCAGGAATGGCTATGGTCCTCCAGTACCTCTCGGGCAAGCTCGGAATCGCCACAGGCAAATCGCTACCAGAGTTGATCAAAGGTTCCTTGTCTCGCAACGCCTTTGTTGTGCCTTACTGGCTCGCTGCCGAGATTGCAGCCGCTGCAACCGATCTCGCAGAATACCTAGGGACTGTGTTTGCCCTCAACCTGCTTTTCGGCGTCCCGCTGCTTTACGCTGCAATCTTCGGTGCTCTTGATGTAGTGCTACTGCTCGCCTTTTCCTCGAGAAGGTTTCGGATCGTCGAGCAGTTTTTCATGATTTTTGTCAGCGTCATCGGGTTTGGCTTTCTCTACGAGTCGTTGGTCATCAAGGCAAGTCCCGGCGACATTCTGTACCACACGGTGACCCCAGTTCTACAGGGACCGGAAGTGCTTCTCGTCGTTGGAATAATCGGGGCGACGGTCATGCCCCACGCACTTTTCGTGCACTCTTGGCTCACGAGGAATAAGTTGAAGTCTGATTCGATTGAGGAAAAGAAAGAACTACGAAAGCTGCACCTTGCAGAGAACGTTCTGCTCCTTGGTATCGCAGCCGTGATCAACGTGAGCATTCTCGTCGTCTCCACCACGCTTTATCCGAATCCAAATATCGACATCGCTACAGCTTACTCTCAGTTCGCGGTAAAGTTCGGTTCGCTGTTTGCAGTCGTTTTTGTGCTTACCCTCCTTGCTTCGGGTTTGACATCGTCCACCACCGGCACGATAGCAGGGCAGGCGATAATGGAGGGACTCGTCGGGCAAAAAGTGGGTCCTTGGACGAGAAGGATAATCACGAGGTTTGTAAACGTCATTCCCACAACTGTCGCGATACTCCTACGACTTGATCCTCTTAGCCTCCTTGTGTACAGCCAAGTCGTTCTGAGTCTTCTGATCCCGCTTCCCATGGTACCTTTGATCTATTACACGGCAAAAAGCAAGTTCATGGGGGAATTTGTAAACAGGAAATTCACAACGATTCTCGCCATACTGTCTGCTGGCGTGATCATAGTTTTCAATGCGTACCTCCTTCTTACAATCGCCTAAATTTCCCGGCCAGACTTTTTCACTGACTTTATCAGGGCTAGCTTTTGCTGTCTTCTCAACTTTTTGATCTCAATCTCTCTTTTCAATGCTAGGGATCTTGTCTTGAAGGTCTCGTAGTAGGCGAGCTCTACGGGCCTCCTTGATCTAGTGTACTTTGAGCCAAGGCCTCTGTTGTGCTGGTTGAGGCGCCTCTCCAGATCCACTGTGTAGCCCGTGTACAGCGAGCCGTTCGAGCATCTTAGCATGTAGACGTGGTGTTGCAATGCTACTCAAGTCTTAAATTTCGGAAAAATACTCCAGAAACTCTATGGAGTCCGCTGAGGAAGCAAGAAACCGCGCGCGCGTGACAAGCGGCGCTGATCTTCTGAGGCGGGGGGCGGCGCTGCTGCGCGAGCCCTGTCCAAAGTGCGGCGGCCTCCAGCTGAAGTACAAGGAAAAGACGTACTGTATGAACTGCGACGACCTCGATGCGGTTCTCTCGCCCAAGCCGGAGCAAAAAGCTCCAGAGCCTAAAGAAGTGCAGGCTCCAACGCTTTCTCCGCTTCGAAAGATGATCGAGGAAAAACTTTCTGCCGTGTCAAAGCAGCTCGACGCAACGACGGACGTCGAGGAGCAGGCAAGATTACTTGACTTGATTTCAAAGTACGTCGAAACGCTGGAAAAGCTGAAGAAGACGGAG
>JAKAPU010000165.1 GCA_021806865.1 archaeon | reverse complement strand
CCGATCTCAATTTCGGGAATGTTTCTCCGCAGAGCTTTTAGTGCAGATTCCCTACACAGCGCACGCAAGTCAGCACCAGTATATCCGTACAGATCTGACGCTAGTTTTTCCAGATCCACATCCTCTGCTAGCGGCATGCCTCGCGTGTGAATCTGAAGAATTTCGAGGCGGGCCTTGGTATTAGGCACGCCTATCTGAACTTCTCTGTCGAACCTTCCTGGACGTCGCAGCGCCGGGTCTATGCTTTCAGGCCGATTTGTTGCCCCGATTACAACAACATCTCCACGATCGGATATGCCGTCCATTAGGGCAAGAAGTTGACCAACAACCCTTTTTTCCACATCACCGAATGCTTCTTCTCGACGTGGTGCAAGAACGTCGATTTCATCTATGAAAATTATGCTAGGAGCGTTATCTTTAGCTTCCTTGAAAAGATCCCTGAGCTTCCCCTCGGTCTCTCCATAATACTTGTTCATTATTTCAGGGCCATTGATGCTGTAAAAACTCGCATCACATTCACTAGCGAGCGCTCTTGCAAGCAAAGTCTTGCCGCACCCTGGTGGTCCAAATAGCAATATCCCATTGGGAGGTTCCACACCCAACTTTTGGAAGATTTCCTTGTGTCGAAGTGGTAGTTCAACGATTTCCCTGAGTCTTCGAATTTCTTCTCCCAGTCCACCTATTTCCTCGTAGGAAACTCCCTGCACTGATTTGTGACCCGTGGCCGAATCGGGGAGAAGCGATAGTGTCGTTGATTGGTCGACCAGGACGCACCCTTTGGGGCGCAATTTCTGCACTCTGAACAGCAGTGGATTTCCGAGTACCATCACAGAGACCTCGTCTCCGGCCGATAATGCAACGCCCTTCAGCCTATTCCGGACAAACTCTGCAAATTCCTTGTCGGAAACAACTTTTGTTCCGATTGGAGTGAGTGAAAGAGAACTGGCAGTTCTGCCTTCGATTTTCCTCACGGTTACAAATTCGTTCAAACCGACTCGAGCATTTTTTCGCGCCTGACCGTCTATCCTGACGATGCTGAGTGTTTCGTCTTCTGCGCTTGCGCGAGATGCAATGCACACAGTTGACTTTTTGCCAACGATTTCAACTGGATTTCCGGGAGCTACTCCCAGCAGGTCAAGAGTGCCTTGATCCAGCCTTGCTCTGCCTTTTCCCACATCCCTCTGCTGGACCTCTGCAACGCGAAGTTGCACAGCGATGACTTTTTTCGATCTAGGCATGTTTAGACTTCGTGAACGCGAGGGAGGATGCTAGGCGGCCATAAAAAAATTCTGAATCTAAGCAATTACTTTCTTACGTTCGCAGAGACTCTACTTGCGCCGAGGACTTCGAATTCTCCGACAAGGGAGGAATTTCGAATTGAGTTCTCCACTTCGTCCATGGCTCCGGCAGCGTCGTCGGTCATAAAGTCAGCGACAAGTGCGACCAATCCAAAAGCTATTGGTTCTTCCTTTGAATTACGTATCTCCATTTTTGGGTTTAGCCTTCTGATATCTTCGAGAATCTGCTGTGGCTTTATCTCGGCCTCTTTTGGCATTATTTTCATTCGTACAAGGAGATTAGCCATAGTCTTCAACAAGCCACGTTCTTGATCTAGATTAAGGCCCTTCGTAACTGCAGTTTACGCATCTGTACTGCCTAGAAAAGTTGCGGCATTTCTCATTCCGCCAGATCATAACTTCGCCACAATTCGGACAGTAGAACTTTACCGCCCTCTCTCCTGGCATAATTGGCCTGTTGCAGGAAGAGCAGACCGGAAGCTGAATTTGACGCTCAGACATTGATTAAACAAAAAATCATCCGAAACATACGTATTATGCTTTACTCCATACCGAACATTGCTGAGAGTGAGAAAGCCTCGGCTCTGCTACTCGCCAGCTAGATATTGCTCGCCGACCATTTTCTTTATTGTGTCGTAAAGGTCCAAGAATTTCGCTCCCTTTTCCGAGGTCTTGAACTGCTTGGAATTAGTGTCATTACCATTTTCCTCTACAATCAGCCCAGAGCGAAGCAAGATATCGAGATATTCAGTTACCATCAGGTAGCTGAGATTTGCACCATACATCAGATGAGTCTTTAGAGACCCATTTCTTGCAATTGTGAGAAGATTGGATATGATCTCCAGTCTACCACGATTCCTGAATTTGCCTTTGATAGCAGGCTTGCTTTCGTCATTCGTCGCAATGGTCTCCATCTTAATCCACCATCATCCGAATAGTCCTATATTTTAAACTAATTTTCCTCTAGAATTTCAAACCTGGTGTAAGATTATTCCTCAGAGGAATCAGCTTTCATTACTTTTCGGAATTCTACTCAAAAGCTGCGCACGCGACTAGCCTTGTAATTGTAATGGTTAAGTACAGTACCTGCAAAGAATGTCGTGTCTTAATACCCGCTGTTCCTAATCATGAAAAGTCCGAAGCACAGCCCATAATTACGCAAGGGACTTTTCAATTCTCGTAACAAAACTATGAGAGGAAGCTCTTGATCTCGTTCATGAAGACCATGCCAAAAGTGGACATCAGATTCCCTAAACCAAAGGATTTGATTATCGCCACAGAGTGTCGGTCGAAATCTCCCTCCTCCGAGATCATTCTTGGAATGTCTGAGGAACCCACCATTTCTATCAGTTCGTCGATCTGATGCACGCTCAGCTTCTTGAACATGTTCCTCGCGCGCAATTGGAGCTTGAATTCACGGTCAAATTTCGAACGCCATGATCGTTCGTAACCTTCCAACTTTGTGACATCGGATGACTCGATAGCATGTGCAGCCGATCTTCCAGCAAACAGTCCGCCGCAACCACCTGTGTATATTCCACCTCCAGTCGTCGGTTTCGCTTGACCGGCTGCATCGCCCGCTTTTGCGACTCTGCCTTGCACGAAATTCGCAATAGTTCCTGCACAAATTACTGGTGCGGCAGATTTGCGAATAGCTGTAGCCTTCTTCGATTTTGCGAACTCATCGAGAACTGAAAAGGTGTTTATCCCTTCTCCAGCCACTCCTATCTTTGCCACATCATTTGAGATCGGAATCACCCACTTGAAGAAAGCTGGCGCCGACACAGGATCGAGGTAGACCTCAACCGTTGATTTGTCAAACCAGCTTCCATAAACCAGATACTGCCCTCCCTGTAGAACAGCTCCTCCGCTTTTGATGTAAGACTCGTACCCTGAGCAGTCCAGCAAGATTTTCGAGCTCATCGCGCCAGAATCCAATTTAACCGATACCGAGTCGTCTTTCTCCACGTAACCCCCGACCCTCTTCCCCAGTTGAAGATCCGCGCCGGCTTTGGCCGCAATTTCTGCGAGGTACTTGTCAAACCTGGAACGATCTAGCACAACGACATTCTGCTTCTTCGCGTCTATGGCAACTTCCTTCATCGATGGAGAAAAGAAGACCGCCTTTGCAAAACTGTTCTGAACTACACTCATTGGTGGCAGGAGACCGAGCTCGTTCATTCCCCTCATGCTAACGAGTCCATCGCATTTTTCGGGAACGCCGATTTCTCTGTGTTCTTCCAGGATCGTCGTATCGATCCCGCGCTTTGCAGTCTCATTGCCTGCAATGAGGCCGGCAATGCTTCCTCCGATGATTGCTACGTCCGCCAAGTTCTCCGCCATATACATCCGCAAAAGAAACTAATAAGCAGGTTGTGAGCAATTTTTGCAAAAGCTGGAAAGCAATTGGTCCGATACAAACAGGTAATAGTGGTCCGTCAGGATCTCAAGATTGGCAAAGGAAAACTGGCGGTCCAAGTGGCGCACGCGGCTGTCTCCTCGGCAGAGCAGGCACGCAGATACAAGAAAGAATGGCTTGATGCCTGGATGGGAGAAAACCAGGCGAAGATCTGTGTCAAGGTTGAATCCGAAAAGGAACTACGCTTGTTGAAAGGAAAGTTAGACGAATTTGGGATTCCAAATGCTTTGATTCAAGACGCAGGCCTGACCCAATTGGAACCCGGCACTACCACTTGCCTTGGTATCGGACCTCTTCCTGCTGAAATCGCAGATAGATACACAGGCGAGTTGAAGCTACTGTAGAGTAATTCATTTAGCGCCTTCGCAAGAACTTCATTTGAATTATAAATGTCAGCAGCCGCTGAGAGTATCTCGCCGAATAACAATCAATTCAATTCTGGCAATATTCAAGACATTGTAATTGTTGGCGCAGGACCATGCGGGCTATTTGCCGCATACTACGCAGGTTTTAGAGAGATGAAAACAGTAGTTGTAGAAGCCCTGCCAGAGGCCGGGGGACAGCTCGCCGTACTCTATCCCGAGAAGTACATTTTTGATGTGCCTGGCTATCCGCAGATTCTTGCAAGGGATCTTGTCTTGTCGCTTGTGGCACAGGCCATGAAGTACGGCCCAACAATGCTTCTTGGAGAGAGAGCAGTTGATTTAAAGAAGGGTGATGATGGCACATTCACACTGCTGACAGATAAGCGAGAAATCAGGACAAAATCGGTTCTGATCACTGGGGGTGTCGGCTCATTTTCGCCTAACAGATTGAACATTACAAACCAGGAGCGATACGAAGGAAATGGAATCTTCTACTTTGTAAAACACAAGGACTATTTCAAAGACAAGAACGTGCTAATCGTGGGCGGCGGTGATTCCGCTGTTGACTGGGCGTTGAATCTGAAAGACGTCACTCGATCTATTACTCTCATTCACAGGCGCGACCAGTTCAGAGCTCACGAACAAAGCGTGAAGGAGCTCTATAGTAGCCCTGGAGTAGCAGTAAAGACGTTTTATGAGATCAAATCGGTTGACGGGGATGAAAGTATCAAATCAGCAGTGATCTTCGACAACCGAACGCATAAAGAAGAAACAATCCCAGTTGATTGCGTTTTGATAAACATTGGTTTCAAAGCGAATCTTGGGCCCATTGCAAACTGGGGGCTTGCGATGGAAAACCGGTCGATAAGAGTCAACGCAAAGATGGAGACAAGCATCCCGGGAGTTTTTGCAGCAGGAGATATCGCAACTCAAAATGACGCGGTCAAACTAAACTTGATTGCCACCGGGTTTGCACAATCGGCATTGGCTGTCAATGTTGCAAAGAAGTATGTCGATCCCTCGGCGCAGCTGTTCCCAGGACACAGCAGCGAGAAGTCTGCCTAAATTCACGCGCTGATTGTCGACGGGAATCGCTTTCTGAGCTCGTACGAGCCAGAAAGCGATGGGTGATTCATATCGGCAAGAATCACCTCGTACCAGATGAAACGACCATCTTGGTAAACAGGATAGGAACCTATCAATTTGGTATTCGGATATCTTTCTGATACACGTCTGTTTGCTGTATCCTGCGAACTGAAATGGCCCTTTATTTTCAGAACACCCATGTGTTTCGGTCTCCTGCCAGAAACGGGCCTCTTCTGGCGCATTCCTCCACGTGTTACCTTTATTCTAACAATAACGAAACCTTGCTTTGCCTTGTATCCAAGCGCTCTGGCACGATCAAGCCTGGTTGGCCTGTCAAGACGAACGACGGTAGCCCCCCTTCTCCATTGGATGGCTCTGCTCTTGAGCTCCCTGGAGGACTCTTTCACCATCGACCGCCACGTCTTCGAAATCTCTCTATACATAACGAACAGCTCAACAACTCCCGCCTGAATGGCAATTAAGCCTTATGCCACGCCGAGCGAGTCCAAAACCTGCTGTACGATCTGAGTTCCAGCTTGTAGCTGGGACTCGACGGTCTGACCCGCAATATGCGGTGTCAGGATTACATTCTCGTTCTTCAAGAGCTCTGCTTGAGTAGGCGGCTCCACCTCGAAGACGTCGAGTGCAGCGCCCGCAATCAGTTTCTCGTTCAAAGCGCGAACGAGATCCGCTTCGTTCACGACCTTACCCCTCGCGGTGTTGATCAAATAGGCACTCTTTTTCATTTTCTTGAGCGTCTCATAGTTTACCAGATACTTCGTTTGTTCCGTGAGC
>JAKAPU010000164.1 GCA_021806865.1 archaeon | reverse complement strand
CTTCGATCTATATAACTGCTCGTAAAAAGAATTTTAAATTTTTTTTATTTTCGTATTCCTTATATCCAACCAGAATTCTTGCGTAAGCTCCAAATTTGCTTGCAGATCAACAGCGGACTCGTCGCAAGTGTTGTGGATCACCAGCATTTCATGAATAAATCGTCTTCTCGACATGCAAAAATTCCATCATTCAATTTGCTGCCTGGACCTCACTTAATCGATTTGATAGCGCTCGACATCGTTTAGATCGCCCTGACGCGAGCAAATTCTTTTTTAAGAAAGAATGCCAATGGGTATGGAAATCCGTTCATTGGTAGAAGCGCAATTGATTGATCTTCGTGTGCGAATTGCTCGAGAAGCAAAGTCGGGCACGCACAACTTCACTCACATTTTTTCGGGATTTGAAAAGATCGAGGCGGTGAGAAAGACGTTCGGCTCAAAGACAGACGAGGTTTTGAAAAATCTGAAGGTCGAGGTCTTTCCAACAGACGGATTCATGGGCGTTTCAGACGAGGACGGGCATATTTTTGCAAGCGAGCGATACTTGAGAAGCGGAGAGGAGAGAAGCATCTATCTGGACATCGTCCACGAGCTAGTGCACGTCCGCCAGTTCATGGAGGGTAAGGAGCTCTTCGATGACAACTATGCTTACGTTGACCGCCCGACAGAGATCGAAGCATACAGGATAGGTACCGAAGAAGCTAGGCGCATAGGCTTGAGTGAAAGAGAAATTTTCGATTATCTCGAGGTACCCTGGATCTCAAAGGAGGAGCATGAGCGGCTCGCTAGGGCCTGTTATGTCCGACTCGGTGATTCAAAGGAAAAGCGTCCAAAGAGCAGGAAGTAGCATGGAGTTTCCAGCATCCAGGAATAACAGAAGTGGAATACTGTCAGGAGATCCTCTTGCACTGATAGGTATTGCCATAGTGATTATTGGCGTGATTTTGATCGTCTATGGTTTCATGCCGCGGCAGCAAATCCTCTACAAACAGGTGGCCAGCGGTCAGGTTCCCTTGGATGATCCCAGCGGGAACTTTATTCAGAATCCGGAGTCTTACTTTGCGCAAAACTACACGGGAGTAGGCTCGCTCGATAAGGTTGTGTGCTCTCCGGATCAGGGCGGATATGCCTGCTTCGGATTCGAGTTTGCTGGCACTAGGGCGGTGTACAGCGTTGATTCAAGATACTATGGGTTGGGTATGGTTGCGCTTGGTTTGCTTTCCTACTACGGCTCAAAGAAGCTATCTCCACTAAAGCCCAGGCCGCGCCTGACAAGACGAATAACTGTTCGAGTGGATGAGGACATTTGCGTTGCAAATGGAGTTTGTGTGAAATTGGCACCGACCGTGTTCCAACTGAGGAAGCCCGACGAGCACTCGATATTTGCGCCTCTTGCCTACGTTGTAGATCCGACAGGCGCTGACAACGACACGATCCTAACGGCTGCGGAGATGTGTCCCACCGGTGCAATAGTGATCGAGGATGCGGAAACTGGTGAGAGAATACATCCTCCGATCAAAAGCTAGCTGATATAGTCCAGTCGCTTTCTCTCAGAGTTCTGTTGGGTTTGCACCTGCTTTCGTGCGCGCTCGTGCATTTGGGTCTGCTTTGCTCGCTCTTCCAGCTTGGAAGGGTCGACTGAGATACCGAGTATTTTCTCGAGCTTCAGTATGACATTCTCCGACGCCTTTGCATCAATCGCGTAACCTGATGTTTCTCCGAGCAGCGTAAATCCTTTGAGACCTTTCAGTTTTGCAACGCCGAGCAAGAGCCCGTTCATTCCTGTAATTCCTCCTTCTGCCATCAGAGTGCATCCAATCTCTTCGAGTGCTTTTGCAAGCGACGTATCTGTCGCCGCTGCATACACCTTAGTTCCTTCCACGGGCATGCCGGTAGCGTAGGCGCCAAGGGTGATTAGTTCGGAGCTTTTGAACTCTCTTGAGAGATAATCCACCACATATTCGGACAGAGCAAACTCCGATTCTGGATTCGAAGGCTGTGCATCGCCAGTGAAGAATATCAGGTCGTTCTTCGAGTTGGGATCCTTCCAGTAGCTTAGGTCGCTACGCATAAGCGATATTGCACCATCGCCTCGAACAAGAACCTGTGGCGGAAAGCCGTCGGAGTAGATTTCGGCAAGCGGTTTTGCCTTCAGTTGATCGATCAGATGATCCACGGCAAACTTGCCGACGTAGCCAGATCCAGGGAGGCCGCAGATCACAACAACATTGGAAAGACTGGGCCTATCCTTCTCCACGAGTTGCAACTTCATGCCGGGGGACTCTCGGTTTTGTCTTTTGCGCCTAATATATGTTGCCGAGATCAAAAGTACGCTTGGTGAAACCTGTTCTCGGCGACGGTGGCAGCAAGACCTCCTTCTATGGGAATCCTCTCGCCGCACCTCTTACAACGGTTGTTTTCGTCCAGTTGCCAACTGTTGATATCAAAGCCATAGCGCTCGACCACAATTGCGCCGCATCCGTGACAGTAAGTGTGCTCGAGAGGATGTCCGGGAACGTTGCCCAGATATACGTAGTTGAGTCCCTCCTCCTTTGCAACTTTGTGGTGTTCCACCAGTGTTTCGATGGGGGTCGGAGGAAATTCTGTCATCTTGTAGTCAGGATGGAATCTCAGGAAGTGAACCGGAGTGTTTGGACTGAGGTTGTCATTAATCCATCTCGCAAGCCTTCTAGCTTGGCCAAGGTCGTCACCAACGCCAGGCACGATCAGATCCGTGATCTCGACGTGGATCTTTGTACGTTGCTTTATCTCAAGAAGAGTCTGGAAAATGGGTTCGGAGGATGGCACACCAATGTACTTCCTGACAAAAGAGGTTTCACCGCTTCCTTTGAAATCAACCGTGATGCAGTCGAGGAATTGCGACATCATCTTCACGGTTTCAGGAGTCGCGAAACCGTTGGAAACAAACACGTTGAAAATGCCTCTCTTGTGAGCTTCGACGCCGATGTCTCTAGCGTACTCGATGAAAATCGTAGGCTCGTTGTATGTGTAAGCAATTCCCTGGCAACCCTGCGATGAGGCTAGTCTCGGAACATCGATGGGCTTCAGGTCAAAACCTTCAATCTTTCTTCTTTGGGAAATCTCGTAATTCTGGCAATACTTACAGAGCCAATTGCAGCCGCTTGTAGCGACGGAGAAAATCTTGGTGCCAGGATGATAATGGCTGACTGGCTTTTTCTCGATAGGGTCGACGTGTCCGGTGAAGAGTTTGCCATAGGAGAGAAGTTGTAGCTTTCCTCCGATGTTCTGCCTGATTCCGCAGAGACCAATCTGTCCTTCCGCGAGTTGGCAGTAGCGTGCGCATGCGGTGCACTTTACTCTGCTTTGTTCCACCGCAACATAAAGCTCGGCCTCCTTCAACCAACCACCATTGTAAGCAGTGGAGTGGCACTCTACGAAGATAAGCGTTTCATCTCCAGAATTGTTTTAGTTCATGAGATTTGGAAGTCAGACTAGCATGGCAAGGACGACGCTTTCAGGCGACGATGTGGTGCAACGTCTGGATGACCTGTATCCGAAGATCAAGACGCCGCTTGCGCACAGAGACGCATTCCAGCTCTTGATTGCTACAATACTGTCTGCTCAGTGCACCGATGCTCAGGTAAATCTAGTGACGCCGAAGTTGTTCAAGAGGTACCCTGATGCAAAATCACTTGCACGAGCGAAGATATCAGATCTGGAGCAGATCATAAAGCCGACAGGTTTTTTCCACGTAAAGTCACTGCGAATCAAAGCAGTCGCAGAGAAGATAGTATCGAACTTTGGAGGAAAGGTTCCGTCAAGTATGGAAGAACTGGTTACTCTTCCAGGCGTCGGCCGAAAGACTGCAAACATTGTTCTCAGCGCGGGATTTGACAAGATAGAAGGGGTCGCTGTGGATACACACGTGCAACGCCTCGCTCAAAGAATCGGACTCTCAAAACAAAAGACTCCAGAAAAAATCGAGATAGACCTCATGAAGGTCACATCCAAACAGAACTGGCCTCGTCTCACATTGCTGCTGATCTTGCACGGGCGCTCGATCTGCAATGCAAAGAAACCATTGTGTGAAAAGTGTGTTCTGTCAAAGGATTGCCTCTACTACAATACTCGTGCAAAGTAGCATAACATCAGTGATTGTGAATGAAGCGGCTTTCAGGATACGCCACACCTGAAGGGACTGCAAAGTACGCAGAGCGAGCTACGAGAGAAAAGATGATACCAGAATTTCATTTCAGGAAGTTTCGTGATCTAACTCTTTCCTCGTTAGGCGTCGGAACTTACCTTGGTGGACTTGAGCGCCAAGTGGATGATGAAATGGAAAGAGCAATCAGAGAATCTCTACTTTCTGGAGCGATGAACGTCGTGGATACTGCGGTCAACTATCGATTTCAGAAATCTGAACGATGCATCGCTCGAGCTCTTTCTTCGCTTGTCGAGAAAGGAGAAATATCGCGTAGTGAGATTTTCATATCTTCCAAGAATGGGTACCTTGCTCCGGATGCCGATTACGAACGAGGAGCGCAGAAGTACATTCCCGACGAGCTACTTGCTAAAGGAATCATCTCAACCGAAGACATAGTGGACTCAAGCCACTGTATGACGATTCCATTCCTAAAACACGAGCTGGAAAGGAGTTTGAAGAACCTGGGGCTTGATACGCTAGATCTCATCTACCTTCACAACTCTGCAGAGTCGCAGATCCTTGTAACCGGTAAAGAGGAATATCTGGAGAGCCTCCGAAAGGCTTTCAGATTCTACGAAACGGCACGCTCTGAGGGGAAGATTCGGTACTACGGCATGGCAACTTGGGACTGTTTTCGAAACGAACCAGATAGTGCTGACCCCTTGGAGCTCGAAGGCGTGATCTCATTGGCAGAAGAGGTTGGAGGCATTGACCACGGCTTTCGTTTCATTCAGTTTCCTTACAACCTGATAATGCGCGAGGCTCTTGTAAGGAAAAACCAACAGCTGAATCGGAAACCAGCTACGCTACTCCAAGTCTGTGAGTATTATGGAATCGGCGTGTTCACAAGTGTTCCTTTGTTGCAAGGAAGACTAGCAAGGCATGGTGCTACGCCTAACTTGGATGGGTTAACAAGGGCCCAGTCAAGTCTTCAATTTGTAAGATCGACAAAGGGAATAATTGCACCGCTTGTGGGGCACAAGATGCAAGAACACATACAGGAAAATATCGCGGTTAGCCAAAGACAACCGCTGAGCGAAGAAGAATTCGCTAGGGTATTCAAGCAGTGAACTTCACAGACTGAGATATCTCGGCAGTCTTCTGCTCCAGCTCGCGTGTTAGGCCTTCCATGCTAGAAACGATGTGTTTTGTTGTCTCTCCAATTATTGCAACGTCTTCTATCGGCATATCCGTGGGTACTTCTTCGAGATCTAGAATTCTTGGTGGAGCTCCAGGTTTGGTTGCCACATCCACAATTAGGTCAACCCAGTCTACCCTGTCCTTTCCGAAGACAGTGTCTCTGCAGATATTGAAGTAGTACAGTAGAGTGTTCCCTTGCTCATCCTTCCAGTGGTAGACGTTATAGTTCCTGTTCTCCCAAAAGTAGCCGTAGGAAACACTTCCAACCGGGAAATCAATTCCTATGAATTTCATTGGTTTCTGCGGCGAGAATGCTAACACGATCTCCTTTTCGTTTCTGCTCACAAGGGAGCAGTCAAATACCTTCGTGTCTCCAGCGTATGTGTGCTTGAATTCGAGAAATCGTGCCAAATCGGTTGATTCGCACAGTCAACACGATGCGCTGCTTAATAACATCTCACTCTAAGGCATGTATGATTTCAAGTTGAGGTTCGGAATCGCTCTGGAGACGTTTACTCCGCCCGGGCAATCACCTAACACCGATTCGATATTGAAAATGGCGGAGACAGCGGAGAGTTTGGGGTTTGATTCAGTCTGGGTATGGGATCACCTGTTGCTGGGCTCGCGAAAGGTGTTTCCAGTACTCGATT
>JAKAPU010000163.1 GCA_021806865.1 archaeon | reverse complement strand
AGCGGCCAGGCCGAAAAAATAATCAAGAACCTTTTCGACTGCTTGCAGGGGAAGCTCGAAAAGGCTTAATTCTAGACTTTCTATTTCCTGAGCACTTTGTTGACGATGTCGACAAACTCGGCATCCTCAACGTTTGCCTTTTTGTCTTCTGATCGCTTCTTCACTTCCGCAAGAATCTGATTAACCTGCCCTTCATTTGCTTGAATGCCAAGCTCGCGTAGCTTCCACTCTATAGAGTGGGTTCCAGATTTTTTGCCCAGGAAAACACCGTGCCTATTTCCAACGACTTCTGGGAGGTAGGACTCCGATCCAAGATGGTATTTCATCCAACCAGCTATTGAAATACCAGCTTCCCTAGTGAATACTCGATCTCCAACAACTGCTTTGTTAGGCGCAAGAGGAAACTTCGTGTCCTGTTGCACCAATCTGGACAGATCCTTGAATTTTGCGAAATCACATCGAACAGGTTGTCCATAGAGATATTTCAGTGTCATGGCAACTTCCTCGAAGCTAGCATTACCGGATCTTTCTCCTATTCCATTCACCGACGTGTGTATAACAGAAGCTCCATTTTGTACTCCAGCAATTGAGGTAGCAACTCCAAGCCCGAAGTCATTGTGGGTGTGGACTTCGAGGGGCTCTTTCACTTCAGATCTAATCTCTCTGACCAACTTACCAAAGCCCTCTGGTGTGGCGCAACCAAAGGTGTCCACTATCACAAACGAATCCGGATGAGATTGTTCTGAGACTGCTCGCAAGATTCGTTTGAAAAACGAAATGTCCGCTCTTGTGCCATCCACCCCAAAAAATGCAGTCCAAAGTCCGTGCTTTTTGGCAAAATCGATTGCATCGACTGCCCGCTGAATTACCTGATCATACGTCCAATTAAACTGCTTGAGCTTTGGATAACCGATTGGACCCTCACAAATTATTCCTTCGACGTCACATTTCAGGGCCGTCTCAATGTCTTCCTTCACTAGTCTTGAAAATGCGATAACTTTTGCACCAAGTCCGAGGTGAGCGATTTGTTTTACTGCGTCAAAATCGTCCTGAGAGACAACAGGCATGCCAGCCTCGATCCTGTGGACTCTGATTTCATCCAGCTTGCGGGCAATCTCCACCTTCTCTTTCGTACGAAGGACAACTCCTGGGGTCTGCTCGCCGTCTCTTAGTGTTACATCGTGGAACTGAACTTCGCGTGGAAAGTCGAATTTCGAAATGACTTCAGGGTCAAAGTTGTATTGGCTGACCCAGTAGTTTTCTCCAACCCATTTCCCTTTCTCAAGATCGGAATCCCATTTTACATGTGAGGTCTGCATGACTCAATCTGCACTTTCGTATTGAATCTGATTGCTATCTCGCAAAGTAAAAAGCGTTCTGCAAATGCGTATTCGGATCACGTTCAACGCTTATTTGGCGGAAAATGTCAGCAGACTAGGGAAGAGTGTATCGGATGTTTCAAAATGAAAGTACCTTCATTCAATTGAAAGCTTCTGGGAAGGAACAAGAGTTTCACGATTTGTATGAAAAAGCAGTCGTTGAAGTGAGAAAGAGCTTCGGCAAAACCTACCCAATCATCATAGGAGGAAAAGAGATCACTTCTTCTGATGGCACTTTCGCTGATACATCTCCATCTAACACTGATCTGTTGTTAGGAAATTTCCAAAAGGGAAATAGGACTCACGCAAAGCAAGCTATTGAAGCCGCAAAAGACGCATTCGAATCATGGTCTGAGACGTCCTATCAAGAAAGAGTGAAGATATACCAAAAGGCTGCTGATCTCGTTTCGCACGACAAGTTCCGCCTTGCAGCTATAATGACCTTTGAGAATGGCAAAAACAGATTTGAAGCAATTGCAGATGTTGATGAGGCTATAGATTTTCTCCGATATTATTCCGAGCAACTGGAAACGAACAAAGGATTCGAAGTTCGCATGGGCCATGTAGCTGCAAATGAACACGCGAAATCCGTCCTAAGACCCTACGGAGTTTGGAGCGTCATTTCACCTTTCAATTTCCCGATGGCGATCACGACAGGTATGAGTACTGGTGCGAGTATTACAGGCAACACAATCGTCTTGAAACCGGCTTCGGACACCCCATTGATGGCATATGAGTTGGTCAGAATCATGGAAAAGTCAGGGATACCGAGCGGTGTTTACAATTATGTCACTGGTCCTGGGTCCACTGCCGGTGCTGAACTCGTCGAGAATCCCGATGTAGCTGGTGTGGTGTTCACTGGTTCATATGATGTTGGTTCCAAATCACTTATCGAATTCGAGAAACGTATGCCTCGGCCATTCGTAGCGGAAATGGGTGGAAAGAACGCGACAATCGTTACACAGAGTGCTGACCTTGAAAAGGCAGCAGAAGGAGTATACAGGGGCGCTTTCGGCTATGGCGGGCAAAAGTGCAGCGCATGCTCACGTGTTTATGTCCAAGAGTCGGTGAAGGATCAATTTGTTGCCAAACTCGTGGAAAAGACTTCAAAGTTGAAAGTAGGTGATCCGGCATTGAAGGAGAATTTTCTTGGACCATTGATCAACGAGAGCGCTTACAAGAACTACCAGAGTTATATCGAACAGTCGCGAGGTGTGGGAAAGATTACAATCGGAGGAAAGCAAATCAAGGAGGACGCGCACTCTACGGGCTATTTCGTTGAACCAACTGTAATCGTGGACCTGCCCAAAGACCACGCATTGGTGAAGACAGAGCTCTTCGTCCCGATTCTCGTAGTGCTCGGGTACCAAGAACTGGGCGACGCTATAAGACAAATGAATGACGTAGACTACGGCTTAACTGGCGGAATATTCTCAAGTGATAGAAAGGAAATTGATCTGTTCTTCAGAAAAGCAAAGACTGGAGTGCTCTACGCGAACCGTGTTTCTGGTTCAACCACTGGCGCAATGGTTGGTGTTCAACCATTCGTTGGTTGGAAGAAAAGTGGATCGAGTGGAAAGGGAGCAGGCGGGCCCTACTACCTTCAGCAGTTCATGAGAGAACAGAGTCAGACTCACTACGAATAGCCGGAGCAAAGTTCTCTAGGAACAGTGCTCGTTCGAGTAGAATGAGCGTAGCAGTTTGCTTTGCAATTTCTAGACTGGAAATTAGGACGTTATGAAGATCAGTGGGCAAATACGACAATCTGTTCTACAAAAGTAGTTTCTACTAGAAAGAAGATCCAGCCCTTCAAGGATCTTCTCAAGAGCGGCCGAGGATCCTTCAGATCTATGAGCAATATCTAGCGTTTGATGTTAGTGACCCTGAGCTTGAAGACCAGGGTCTTGCCTGCCATCGGATGTCTACCCGTCTTGCCATAAGCCTTTTCCGGAGGTATGGTGACTTCTTTCTCTTCGTTGATTGCCATGCCGAGTAAGGCTTCCTCGAATCCCTGTATGACTTGTCCCGCTCCAAGTTTCACTTGGAGCGGCTTGTAGTCTCTAGCAGGAGTAAAGAGACCGCTCTTCTTAGCCTCAGATTCGATAGAGGTGTCGAAAACCTGACCACCAACATATTTTCCAACATAGTGTACAGAGATAATGTCCCCTTTCTGCGCTCTCAGACTTGGAGTGCTCAAATCTACTCTCGCAGGAAGAGCTACGTATGAGATAAAAAAAGAAATCGCGGAGAAAAATGGCTTCTGGCTGGCAGAGCTAGGCTCAATATTGCCTAATCTGTGCTCCGCCGCTTATAGGGGGCAATATTACGAATTCAGAAACTTGCTTACATTTGATTCTAGGTAACTCGCTTTCACGAATAGAGTCTCCGTTAATCGCAAATGCAAATCCACTCTTGAGGTGTCCGTCGGAATCGAAGGCATATTCGGTGAATTTCTCGCCGTGTGATTTGATCAGCATGTCTATGAGTTCAGAAAGACTGGCAGAATCTTCGATCGTTACCCTCTCTTCTCGCTTGCCTACTTTCTCCCGTAAGATACCGAAGTAGCGAACGCGAACACGTGCCATGCTCCTGAATTTGAAAGCCTGCCTGTATATCAATTTCCCGTCTTTCTGATGTTTATCTTAGAAAGTGTGAAATCAGGGCAAACCTAATTATTGCGTT
The DNA here is from genome assembly GCA_021806865.1 of archaeon. The sequence goes on along the minus strand of JAKAPU010000163.1, from coordinate 1,974 downwards.
TTATTACTTTGAGACAGTGATCTTGAGGAAGCTACAATGAGAGCATCGATTCCTAAGATGGTGGATATATCCGCAAAACCCGTAATCCGACGTGAAGCGGTTGCGGAGGGCACTATACATTTAGCAAGATCCACGATGAAATTGATCGAGTCATACGGAATAGAGAAGGGAGACCCGCTCCAGATAGCTTCGGTGGGCGCTATACAGGCAGTCAAATCAACACCTAGCTCTATGATGATGTGTCATCCCATTCCGATCGAGAGCAGCACGATTGAATTTGCGAAAAAAGCAGATTCAATAACCGCGAAAGTGAAGGTGGTGGCATTCAGCAAAACTGGAGTAGAAATGGAAGCGCTTAATGCAGTTACCATGGCTCTCTTGAACATCTGGGATGTTGTGAAGAAGTACGAGAAGAACAAAAGTGGACAGTATCCAACAACTAGAATTTCTGACATCCACGTAGTAAAGAAAGTGAAAGGTTAGACTGGATTTGAGAAGTGAACACAGCGAGTCGCATGCAGCTCAAAGCCACAAGCAAGTGTCGCCGCAGAAACTCAAGCTCGCATTGTTTACAGTGAGTTCAAGTCGATTCCGAGATAAGAGTACAAGAGACGAGTCAGGTGAGATTGCTTTGCACCTCTGCAGTGCGGCAGGCCACGAATGCACGCATAAGGTAATCGATGACGACAAAGCGATGATACGACTAAACCTCTTGAAGAGTCTTTATGAGGATGATAGTGAAGCAGCTATCCTTTTAGGAGGAACCGGTCTTGCTCCAAGAGACGTAACAATCGAGGCTGTTGCGCCTCTCATGGATAAACAGTTGGATGGATTCGGAGAGATATTCAGGAGGCTGAGTTATGATTCTGTTGGATCTCCAGCATTGATGTCTAGAGCGATAGGTGGAATCATCGGGAGAAAGCCCGTATTTTGTCTACCAGGCTCTCCAGATGCTGTGAGACTCGGCATCGAATTAATTTTGAAAGAATTGCCTCATGCAGTCTTCATAGCCAGCAGCAAACCGTAGGGGAAATTCACAAGTGGAAACTATGATCTCGAGCACAACCGGCGTGTATCCAAAGAAAAGTATCAATTTTGGATCGGTGTACACAAAGTTCATCTCGGGTCTGGGAAGTAACACTGGATCAGTTACCAGTTTTCTAGGGGTGGCTCGATCGGAGAGTGCGAGAGGAAAGAGGAAGACCAAGTATCTCGTAATGGAATCTTACAAAGAACATGCGAACCGTGTTCTCAATAGAATTTGCGCAGAGGTGAAGGCTAAGTACAAGCTTAACGATATTGTAATAGTCCATGCGCTCGGAAGATTTACGCCTGGGCAGGCAGTGGTTCTGGTTATGGTCTCCTCGTCAAGAAGGGATGCGTCATTCAGAGCGCTACGGGAAGCGGTTGAAAGATACAAGAAGGAGCCTGCTCTTTTCAAGCAGGAGATATACGTTGACGGATCTTCGGCCTGGATATCATAGCGTTGACCTTCTTCACTTTATCATATTGCACTAGCTTAGAAGGTGGATTTGCGTCGATAATTTCCCTAACTACACCAAACCAACAATGTTAGAGGAGTCTAAGTGAGCGACCACTTTGCAGTTTGGAAGCGATGACCTGGCCAAGTATTCTTTTCTTCCTCAAGCTGGAGACTTCATTAGAGATCAAGGAATCTCTATTGCTGATCTGGTGAATCCTGAATTCACAAATGTGATCAGGAGGGCAGAAGATCGCATTTTGGAGGCAATAAAAATAGGAAAGGTTTCGGATAAGACTGAAAACCGCGAGGTAGAAATCATGTCATTTCCAGTTTCCTTGATGCTCGTACGATCGACGAAACTGGATCATTTGATGGACAGATACGCTTTAGCTGAAGCCATCAGAGTTGAAACGTTCCTCAACCAGGAAAGAAATGAGAATATAATCGAAGAGATTTTCAAGACCATTCTAGGCATACAATTAGAGAAGAAC
>JAKAPU010000162.1 GCA_021806865.1 archaeon | reverse complement strand
AGGATCGGAATATCGTGTGTTGTACAGGTTTGGCTCCAGCAACTGCACAGGGATCTCTAGAATCTCTGCCACCGATATCAATCGTGCTGCGAATAGTCGCGTCTCTTAAATTTTTACGGCTTGATTCCCCGATTCCTTTCTGGAATAGCCTTGGCAATTGGACGAAGAGTGCCGAAATCACAAGATTCCCAAACGTAATCTAGATCTAGATTCTCCAGATCATTGCCTTGTAAATCTTTTTCAGACGCTCGGCCCGTCGCTTTGCTAATTTTAATTTCCGAGTGTACTAGCGTGTAGTGCTCTGCCTAGGAATAACATCTAAACATCATTTTCTGAAAATGTGAGAGTGCACCTATCTTGTGAGTGGAAGCAGTTTTCGATGCTACCCGTCGATCACTGCGTCCGCCTCGATCTCCACAAGTATATCTGGATCAAGAAAGTTGCACACTAGCATGGAAGAGGCTGGCGGGATTGTTCGAAAGGCTTCTTCATGCGCCTTTGCCACAGAGCGCCATTCGGCATTTGGACTCACGAACACGCGAGTTCTGACAACGTGCATCAGTGAGGCTCCAGCTCGCTTTAGGGCACTTTCAATGTTTTCTATTGATTTTTTTGCTTGGGCATAGCTGTCGTGCTTGGATACCAGCTGCCCGCTTGAATCCGTCCCGGTCGTGCCAGAAACGAAGATTAGGTTCCCTGCTTTCACTACGCGTGAGTAGCCTACCACCTTTTCGAATTTACCGCTCGAAGAAATTCTCTGACGGTCAAGCAATGTTTGGTACGCGCAATTTTCGATCAAACTAGATAAGACTTTGTGTAATTTAGGAAATTTCTTAATCTGTCTGATTAGAATAAAAGATTACGTCTGTCATAAGAAACAAACTATCTGTGCCGGATCAGTTTTAACAGCTCCAGAGTGGAATTTCGCCGTTTCCTTTGCGGTTAAGACTGTCGAACTATCTGCAATGTGACTCCACTGTACGCAATTGTCGACTAAAACTAGATTACTCTGAGGAATTAGTGTATCGTCGTCATGCGGGCTACCAAGATCTACCGCGTATATGACTCTCACACAGCAAGCATGCCCACGCGGGTAATGCTTGAGGGACTTCATTGAAAGGAAAGACAATGATGGAGAAAAAGAAGTATTTCTAGACGAACCATGACCATTTGCGAACAGCACTTACACAAGAACCACGCGGCAACGCAGGTGTGGTTGCTTTGATTGTTCCGCCTTCCAATGCACTCGCTGATTTCGGTGTAATCTTCTCGGATTTTCGCGGATATGTTGACATGTGCATCCACGGGACAATTGGAGTTGTCACAACTCTTTTCGAGCTAGGTATCGTGTCTAGCAACAAAAAGCAGATCATGTTTGATACTCCCGCCGGACTCGTCAAAACTACTCCCAATATGTCCAACGGCAGGGTAAATTCCGTCACCGTTACTAATGTTCCATCTATGCACCTTAAGGATGTGGAGCTGGCTCTTCCAAAAACAGGAACAATTACGGCCTCTCTTGTATTTGGAGGAAATATCTATTGCATATGTCAACGCCAGAGAACTCGGCCTTGCAATAAAGTCATCCAACCTGCGCTCAATATTGTCCACCGCGAGGAGTATCCTTGGGGGCTCCGAGAGGAAAAGTATCTTGGTGAGTGGATGAGGTCCATTGCCATCTGTAGTCTCCGTCTCATTCCGTCAGAGTAGGTTCTAACACGCCTCTCCGCGGCCTCCTCGAGATCGAAGAGCTTGAGCAAGTACTTGGCCTTCTCATGGACCTCGGACTGCGGCATATGATGCAGTTTCGCAAGCAACAGAAGATTCTCGATGCCCTTTAGCTCTTCGTCCGCCGTGAGCTCTTGAGGCACAACACCGATACTCTCACGCACCTTCTCCGGCTCTTTGCTTACATCATGACCTGCTACTTTTGCCTTGCCCGAAGTTATTGAAGCAAAAGTTGTAAGCATCTTAATCGTGGTGGTCTTGCCAGCACCATTAGGACCCAAGAATCCGAAGACTTTTCCTTCTTCGACCTTGAAGGAAATGCCATCAACCGCCTTTGTCTTCGGCGAATAAAACTTGGTAAGACCTTCTGCTTCTATTATTGGTGTCATTGAAGTGCTCCTTTCAAACTGGGAGTACTCACTATTGTATCTATTAAAATCAGTGGAAAAGAACTTTGACTGAAAGCCTAGTTGTGGTCAAAATGTGTAACTTTCAACTTTGATTAGGCTATTGTGGTGGCCGAAAATCTCGAGAACCCTTTAGTTTCTGCAGTGTTTACATACTAGCGCTCGCGAAGAGCCCGTCCTGATTCCATCCTATAAACATGATCCGCATGTTCAGAGTCCTCTGTGTGTTGAGTCGAGTACAGAATATCGATATTCGAGCTTGTTGCAAGATCCTTGTAGTTTTCAATGAATTCCGATTTGTTGTCGATGTTTGAAAACGCCTCGTCCACAAGTATCGCCTTTGGCTTGGCAATTAGCGCTGTCGCAAGCGCTACTCTTTCCTTCATACCCAAGCTGAGTTTGGACACCCTTCCTGAAAATGTCACTCCAAGTTTTGTCTTCACTTCATCAATGAATCGTCGATCAAGTGGGAGTTTCTTCATGTTCGCTCCGAAGACCAAGTGTCTCTCCACTTCAAAGTTTGGTATAGCAGAATCAGGGGTAACCAAAACCACGTTTCTCTTTTCCTGTGGGACGCTTGTAATATCAGTGGAATCTATTCTGATGTATCCGCCGTCGATCTGGCTTACTCCAGCGATGAGGTTAAGCAGAGTTGTTTTTCCAGAACCGTTGTTCCCAATCAGACAAATCATACCTTCCTCTTTGATCTCGGCGTTCATTGAAAATTCCCCGAGAGTCTTTGTCGCCCTGATGTCTATCACGAACGGTTCGGAGTGAAAATAGGCGCCATGGATTAAAGATGTTTTGTGTGTCCAAGTATGCAACAAAAATTAGTTGCATCCTACTTATTAGCACTATATTGCTCATGTATGAATAGAGCGTCTCCTTGCAACCTACCATATTTTCAAGAAAGGCGATCTCGAAATCAATCCTTGCAATCATAGTAATCATTTTGATGATTGTTGCAGCATTGGCAGGATATCTCCTGATGATGAAATCCAGTTCAGGGTCTTCATTGATCATTTATTCAGCAGACGCGTACGTCTCAGAGGTCTCGGCGCTATCAAGTGGTTTTTCAAGCCAGACCGGAGTTCAGACTAGCCCCCCAAAGGCAGGTGGTTCATTCGCCCTCGCTCAGCAGATTGCACAGGGAAACCCTGTGAGCGTCTTTGTTTCAGTTGCCAAGTCTGCTGTTTCCTCTTCTTACCTCAAGAACACTTCCTCGGGCTGGGCGATTGCATTCGCTGGAGACCAGATGACCATTGCCTATTCTAATGCGTCGGCTCTGACTCCTGCCTCGGAGAAATTGGTTGGAGCATTCCAGTCTGCAACTTCCACCAATACAACCAGCGCATGGTTTGATTTCTACTTCAGTCTGACATCGGGAGCTGTCAAGGTAGGAATCTCGAATCCTAGTGCTGATCCCGCAGGCTTCAGGGCCTGGCTAGTGCTCGAAGCGGCCGGTAAACTATACTCTGGAAACGAGTCTTACTTTGTTTCAAGGATGATAGCAAATTCTGGGAACACGACAGGTGCGAGCGCGGCTGATCTAGTTGCGCCGCTGGAGTCAGGTCAGATACAATTCCTTTTCATCTACAAATCCGCTGCAATCGCTCACAAATTGAACTACTTGCAGCTGCCTTCCGCAGTGAACTTTGGCAACGCCTCGTATGCAAGTTTCTATTCACAATTCACTTACACGATTTCGACCGGCGTGCAGAACGGATCGCCGATCCTGCTCTTCGTGACGGTGCCAAGGGATGCGACAAACCCGTCGGGGTCACTGGAATTCGTGTCATACATTGTGCAGCACAGCTCCACCCTCCAAAGCTTCGGCCTTACACCGCTATCTCCATCGGTGTTGTACAATGACACCGCTGTTCCTCTAGGAATCCAGAAACTAGTAGCTCAAGGTGATGTGGTTCTCGGCGGATCTCTTTGAACTGGCTCAAGGTAATCTCGTTTACATCGCTTGCTCTTCTTGTAATACCGGTAGCTGTGCTCCTGTACGAGGGCTTTGGGCCGCTGAGTAGCTCAGAAGGATACAGCGTGGAGGTGTTTAGGTCAATAGCCCTTACACTGATCTCCTCTGGCATCGCAGCTCTTGTCTGCGCTGTGCTATTCACGCCTCTTTCATACTACTTTGCTAGAAACAGGACCAAGGTAGCGCAGACGCTTGCTGACATCCCTGCGACTATCCCTCACCCCATCGTCGGAGTCGCCCTTCTCGTACTTTCGAGTCCCCTCACTCCGTTCGGCCGCTTCTTGATTTCTATAGGGCTCAATCTCTTCAATACAGTGCTTGGCTTGGTCGTAGCGCTCGTGGTGGTGTCTGCACCAATATACATCAAAGCAATGCAGCCTTTCTTCGAGTCGATGAACCAGTCCAATGAGAATTTTGCATATGGTCTGGGAGCATCAAAGCTTAGGGCCTTTTCCTTGGTCGTGATTCCAAATTCGGGGCGTGGAATTTTAAGTGCATCGTTGATCGCGATGAGCAGAGCGATGAGCGAATTTGGATCGATAGCAATACTCGCATACTACGTACTCCAGCAGCCTTTCTATGGGGTGAGCTCAGTTTCCGTTTTGATTTTTAATCTGTACACTTATTCGGGACTTGCAGCCGCAGTCACAGCCTCCGCAGTCACTATCCTTGTATCGTTCGTATTGTTGTTTGCTTTGAGATTCATTGAAAGCGGGCCCAAGAAACTCTTTATTTCAAAGCGCCAGACTTCCTGAGTCAACTTGAAACTTGGCCTATTCAACCAAAAGCAGTACAGGATACTCAAACTGCGCGCCAAAGGCTTCACACAGCTTGAAACGGCGAAGGAGCTCGGGATCTCACGTGCAAACGTGTCGATGATCGAATTGCGTGCCAGGAAGAAGATACAAAAGGCGCGAGAAACTCTCGAAGTGTACGAATCGCTCCAATCGTCGCATAATATTGCTATTGAAAAAGGTTCGAAGCTAGCAGAAGTTCCTTTAGTTGTATTGCACGAGGGAGATAGGCACCACGTGCATGTGCAAAGCGATCTAGTCGAGATTGTGCGTATGGTGAGGGCCGTCAAGCCGAGCTGTGTTCAGGATGGCAAAGTCAGCCGAAGCCTCGTGATCAAAATGAACGAGCGTGGCAAGCTCACAGTTACTGGCTGACGCAAGACATTAGAGCACTTCAATAAAGACTGTGTAAGGATGAGGAGCTTGTTTGGTTTCGTATGTTGAAAGTGGACTACTTGTTGCATTCTCCACAATAGTTGTGACCATGTTCATAGCAGAGCTGACCGACAAGGATGCGCTCTTGCTTCTCACACTTGCAATGAAACTAAAGTCGCGGACTGCTTTTGCGGCAGGTAGTACGGCGTTCACCATCTCTTCTGCAATCATCATCACCGCTGGCTACTTTTTGCTCCAGATCTTGCCGGTGTACTTGGTAAAGCTTGTAGGCGGGATAGTCATGATAGGTTATGCTCTCTGGCAGTACTTCAGTGAAGAAGGGGAAGCTGAAGGAAGAATGGTGGAGAGAGCAATCCAGCGCACTGGCTGGCGAGTGTTCCTAAGTGCCATATCACTTTTGATCCTGTTCGATCTCGCCGGCGACGGGACAGAAGTTCTCGAGATAATCTATGTGGCTCACTACGCTAACGTGCTCCTAGTATTCTTTGGCAGTATAACTGGCCTAATAATCGCCTCTGCGCTGGAAACAATCATCGGTGGAAAGCTGGTAAGAGTTTTGAGCATCGCTAGGATCAGGATATTTTCGCTTCTCGTATTTTTGATAATTGGAACTGTAGTAATCGTGATGACACTTCTCTGATCTATCATATACAAGGCCAAAACCGCTTACGTTTTCTTGTGGACAGGGAGGCCGAGTGGATTGAGTGCTTAGCCCACGCCCGGGTTGATT
>JAKAPU010000018.1 GCA_021806865.1 archaeon | reverse complement strand
AATAATGCAGTCGCTTGACGACAGAAGAAGGAAGTATTGCGCCAACTGCGGCAAAGAGATAAAGCCGGGTCAAGGCGTAGAGATTAACGACCGCTTTGCAGCCTGCTCAAAGGACTGTGAGAAGGCGTTCACGGAAGGAAAGCTCTTGTGAGTGGGAAGAAATGTGCGTGGGCAACAAGTACTGCAGAAAAGGAAAGCTGAGCACTTGCTTCTCCTTGAAAATCTGCTCAGGTGACCACCCCTCCATAAGTGGTCGCAAGATATTGAAATTCTGCAAAAACCGGTGTTCTAAGGCTGTAATCTGTTGGCTTTGAGTAAGACGCAAATGCATCAGTGTAAAAAGGAATTGTGTTAGTTGCTCCGATATGCATTGCGAAATAGTACAATACCTGAATCCAGTATGCGTCGAGCGAACTCCTATCCTGCCTGAACACGAAAGTGGGGTTGTCCGTGCTCCAAGTTTCTGCAATCCAAACGTGCTTTGCAGACCCAACCTTGCCAATATAGTACAGCGCATTTGTGAAGCCGCTTGATCCGTAGATGTCGTAACCCACGAAAGTAATATTCGAAAGTCCCGAGACCCCTCTCAGGAAGTCTACGTAGTATTGCTGGTTGCTTGAGCCAGAGCTGATTGAAACTCCCACTCTAGTACTCGGCGAAGCTGAGACCACAGCGTTTGCGAGCGTCTGGGCTAGATCCGTCCACACCGTCGCGTTTTGGAACTGAGGATTTGTTCTTGAATCGCTAACCATCGGAACGTACCACCCTGGCTCTTTGATCACGATATAGAAATTAGGATGATATTTCGCCGCGAGCGTCTCCACTCTGTTTGTCCAAGCTTGCATATACTGAGACCAGTCGAGAGGATGATGTCTGTAGTATTCTGCGCTCGCATCAGCGAAGATCAGACATTTGCCGGCCGAGCGGATCTCGTCTACCAGTCTCGTCATCTCGACCTGGGCTGTCAAATTATTCAATATCCAAGGATCGTATCCAATGTCAATTCGTATGCAGCTAGCTCCACTCGACAGCAGCATGTCAAGATCGCCCTGAATTGTGCTCAGGTTCGTATTTTCCAAGTTATCATAGCTTGCGCTCATGAATTGAGTCGACCAACCAATGCTAGTATTTCCGTTCTGAGGTTTCCATGCAACTGCTTCCAAGGCAAGCCAGCTACAGGTCACTCCGCTTTCCTCATCGGCAGAATCTACACAACCTGGCACTGACTGTAATTTCTTAGATCCTGTGTTCGGGTTCAAGGACCTGGTCACAACCAAAGCTGACGAGAGAATCAACACAGTAACAATTATGATAATTGCGACTCGTTTCATCGGACGCTTCGTGGCGTTAAGTGGTGGTTTGGTCAAAACAATTCTTATCTTCTTCTAGAATCCCGAGGCAGGCAGGAATACTTGAGTTGGCTCCCCTTCCGCAGCAGTGGTCCTGTGCAAGGGATTTTGTTTCATGAATCACGCTTTTCATGACTCTTAAATTTAAGCTTTGGAAAATTGTCCCAATCCGAGAAAACACATAGACAGATGGGATCCAAATAATCGGTTCTTCATTTCTTTCTTTCCAGTTTCAAGCTGATGCGCCCTAATACCTACACGTTCCATTTCTGCGCCAAGGAGCAGGCATAAGCGGGTGTTTCGATGCTTTTTGTTGCCATCCTCACACTCTTTCTCGAAGTACCAGTCCTGTCGCTCACGTATTACTGACCAGTTTGGGCACAGTTTCTGCCGCTCTATCTTCTTGTGTTTTCAGTAATCTTTCTCCCCGCACTGAGCATCCGATACTCTTCAAAAGCGGTAACTTTGCGTTCCGAACTGATTAGATTGATCAGACCGTCGCTGTTCACTCCCAAGGGGGAGTTCGTCATCGGAAGCAAAGAAAAGCATCTTGTCGTTTTGAAATACAATGCGCAGGCTGGAGGAGTGAACGCGTTGGTTGACGGCAAAAGGTTTGCCAGTCGTGGTATGATCGATTTCAGGATGGTTCAGGACGTGCTCGAATTCCATTTGGGCGAAAGAGAACAGCATAACATCTTGGTGATCAAGGCTCTGCGTTCCTTGCCTCCCATCTTTAAGTTGCTGGTAGATGCGAAGCAATACCAGTCTCATAGTAGGCGATTTGGACTTTTGAATTCGCGCAAAAGTTTGGAATTTTTCTTGGCGATGAAATGAAAATTGAAAGGAGTCTACCTTTTGCTTCTGAGAGCTTCGAAGAACTTCTCGAAAGACATCGGATCGCTCGGTAGAATTGATTTCAAGAAGGGGTATTACGCTTACGTTGGCTCGGCGCAGACCTCACTATTTCCAAGATTAGAAAGACACTTTGCAAGGAGAAAGAAGCTGCACTGGCATATCGATTATCTGACTAGTTCCAAGAACATCTACATCAAGAGAGCCATCTATTCGTCTGCAAATACAAAGGAATTTGAATGTCGATTGAGCAAGGAGTTAGCGGAGCTTACCTTTTCCAGCTCTATTCGGTCTTTTGGTTCATCGGACTGCAAACATGCGTGTGAGTCACATCTATTCCTGTTAGAATCAAATGAGAGTCAGCTGATGCATTCGATTGCTCAGATCTTGAGGAAACTCGATCTCAAACCTATAACGTACCGACCACGAGCATTGCACAAAGACATTCACTGATGTGGGTCCGGAGGGGGTGGTGTGCGAATGCGTCGTGCATTCGAACTCTTGATTAATATCTCGTGCGTCTAGACATTTTCTAGAACGAATCCAGTTGAAATAAAGTTATTGGGATGCGAGTTTTCATGCCGCTTGATACGTTCTTTCGCAGGTTTATGAAAATCTGATTTGTGTGGCAGTACTTTCAAAGGTAAAATACTGTCACTGGATGTTAGTTCCTACAACGGAACACGTTGATGACTTTGACTTCAGATTTACGCTACCCGAGTTTCGAAGCGGTCACTGAAGCACATAGAAGGATAATTGGAATGAGTGGCGGCCACTCCGGAATGATTAGTACTTCCAATCTGAAGTATATTTTGGAAACTGTTCAGGATATTGGCGAAGAACTAGGGGATGATAAGGAAGCTATCGTGCACAAGGCCGCATATCTGATGTACAATATTGTAGTGTTGCATCCGTTTCTGGATGGAAACAAGCGGTCTGCATTCGAAGTCACAAAGCGATTCCTCGAATTAAATGGGTGGTCATTCAAATCGGCTGAGGAAGAAACGTTCAAAAAACTAGTAGCTATTGGGGCTGGGAGCCTCCGATTAGGAGATGTCGAGGCATGGATAGGAATGAATTTAAGATAAGAGTGTACAATTCATGACTGTGCAGAAACAGACACGGAGTCCCAAGTCGCAGAAGGAAGTAGACGAAGAGTTCTTGCGACTTGTTGATCGCGGTATTGAAGAGGACAAGGTACTGCTGAAGAAGCTAGCGAAAGCGTAGCCCTTCGTACCGCATATTACTACTCGACTTGCAAACTTCATTCGTCTATGATTAGTTAACCTAGGCGAAGGTCTCTCGTGAGCTCATATAAACGAAGAATGCCATCTTAGATAGCTCTGGAAATATCATGGATCAATTGCAAGAATGAAGATGTCGGAAAAATTGGCCATTGTAAAGGGGTTTTAACAATTTAGTGACGCTTCCGTCCAGTGCTGTACGAATTTTCAGCTCGTGCCAAGAGCATAGACAGCAGCAGATCGCGCTAAAGCACCAGCGCATCGGCACCTACGAAGCCCATCATTATGAAGAGAGGTCCAGGCCTGCTCTTGAATCGCTCGGCAAGGATGCGAATCTCAACTTCGACAGTGCCACTCCATTTTTCCCTGAACCTGTACCTTCAGATTGAATGGCAGCGATTTCCAATCGGAGAAAGCTTACCGCCAACTATTCAATCCCATAGGCACTCCCCAGTTGGTCGTCACAAGCGTATGCTTAGCAACTGCACGAAGTTGTCCGTCAGCTGAATAGATGGCGCCGCCTGAAACTTTGTTGCGCTCATTTTCAGTTATCTTCCAGCCCATCACCACGTACGACTGCCCTACCTGCACAGGAGAGATCATCTGAACAGCTAACCTGGAGGTCACGGCCATTTCTTTGGATTCTGGTCGACCTTGAAGAATAAGCGCCCATATCGTCGGACAGTCAAGTGCAGACTAGATGAATTCTGATTTCACTACGCCAGTCGAATCTCCGAGAGATTCCGCTGGTGTCCAAGGAGGGGCGACCACATCTCTCCCAGCTAAAATTCCAGGAAAAATTCGAAGACCGTCTCCCTCCAATCGCAAGGGACCGCAGTTAAAGCAAGATGGGACCTTCTTGTGGTAAGATTCATGCCAGCGTCGCAGGTCAGCGTTCAGTTCGAGGTACCTGTGCCCCTTGTCGTTGAAGTGCCTCTTCTTACCAACAGCATTTACAACGGAGCTTTGCTCCGCTTGGGTCCTCATTCTCTGTTTTCCTGTTCCTTGTTTTTTCTTTTAACGCGGAAAAACAAGGATTCGGACTGTGTGACAGGAAGGAGGGGATCGGGCCCGCACCACCCGCGTTCGGTTCCAGCCATCAAATACGCATGACGATTGCAAAAGCCAAGAAGAAGCGAAGAAAAATTTGCACCCGACGCGGGCAGAGGAAGAGGAGATCTTCGAGACTGATTTGGACAGAGTTTAACCTCAGCTAATCAATGACGCGCTCGCCCTTCAATTTCATCTTCAAGCCAGTCTTGGACATGGAATATTTCTCTCATGATTCCCATTCGCACCCACTCGACGCCGTCGATGCCCTTTAGCCACCTGAGCGTCTTGTTAGCCGCATCGGGATTCTCGCAAGCGACCACGAAATCCGAGTACTGTTTTGATGCGGTGTCGGAGCGTTCAATTCTTCCTACTTGTGATGCGACCTGCCGGTCCATGTCGTGCTTCTTGTCTGTGTCTGGGCAGAAGACGAGGAAGTTGCACGCTAATCCAGTCATCCTCCTGTAATCGGGTTGCCCGGAGAAATAGATCGCCTTTCCGTCCATCATTGCCGCAAGTCGTCTTTGAACAGTTCGAGCGGTAACCCCAATCTTATCGGCAACTTCCTGAAGGTCCATCCTTGCGTCATCGGACATCACCTCAAGTATCTCCCAGTCGACTCTCTTCATCCTGATGTCAGGTCGCGGAAAAACTTGCCTCCATACGACCGGTTCGGAGCCGCAAGCAGCGCCTATTTGTTCAGCCATTCTTGCTAGAGGGATATCACCGTCGTAGTACAAGACTACCATCATCCCATTGCCAAGGAAATCCAAGATTGTTATGACGCCCTGGAGCCTCCTGATTACTGAGATTACCTCCGGTTTTCGGTCCTCGTCTGAAACTACCAAAACCAAGCACGCAGATTGGCGCCCGATCAGTAGGGGGTTGACCTTTATCAGCCACCTGGGCAACGAGCCAAGTTCTCTCGCGCGTTTAATCCTCTTCCTTACCGTTTCCTCGTCAATGCCCAACCTATTAGCTATGTTTGCGTACGATTCCCTGACGTTCCATTGCGGCGAATTCGGACTCCCTAATTCCTTGATAATCTTGATGTCGAGCTCGTCGGGATGGTGCATTCAGGCATCGAATCAGAGGCCGGCGGATAAAAACTGTCGCAATTCCTCTAGCCTCAAGGCGTGAAATTAAGAAGGACGGATATGCAAACCTAAAATTGTGAACGAAGAGTGTCAAGACAAGAAGATGCTGGTGAAAGTGTGCCAACTACTAGACAGCGGAACCCGGATCTGCCTTTCCTTGCTCCCATCGAAGAACCTCAGGACCCTATTTTGAAGCAGATCTTCGCAGCACAGGAGGCGTACTTCGGAAAGATTCTCACGCCGTCGAGGGTGCATTTGGCCCGACTCCCGCCCGCCTTCGCACAGTTCTACGTCAAAATCGGCGAGCTGGACAGGGAGCTGAAGCTGTCCACGGAGATGGCCTTTCTCATCAGGGAGCAAGTCGCGCGCCTTAACGTCTGCCTTTTCTGCACTGACATCGGCAGGGCGGCGGTCATAATGAGGTCCATGAACCAGTCCAAATTCGATGCCTTGGACGAGTATGGCACCAGCCCACTGTTCTCAGACGCAGAGAGGGCTGCCCTGGACTACGTAACTCACCTCACCGAGGACAAGAAGGTCGATCCCGATGTCTTCGATCGCATGGCGAGCTATTACTCGGAGCGGGAGATATGCGAGATCGTCTATCTGGTTGCCAGCGAACACGTGTACAACATCACCAACATCGGCCTGAACATTCATTCGGATATGCTCTGCGATCTCGCGAAGAAGAGGAAATACGAGCAAGCCAAGAGTGTGGCCGAAAGGTCATGAACAGGGCTCATACTGTTGTGAGGATAATTCCTGAATCCATGCATCGGTGGCCCGTGCTATCGGAGCCGGCTCGGTCCTTACGCGTTTGCTGCTGTCTTCGGTCTATGGTTGTTGGACGCTCAGAGCGTTCCCGCGACAACCGAACGCTTCATGTCTCTTTGATGGAGTAGAAAGCGATGCACTCTCCCTGATTCATCCTCTTCAGGGCGCCTACCTTCCGTGGTTGGCCTGGCAGAACCTCCTTCCCTGCCGACGAGGACGTGCTCCTTGAATGCCACTATGACCTAGTACCCACTCAACTCGTAGGTGGTCACTGCACTACTCGGTTCTGCGCGCCAGCTCCCTCAGGTTCTCGGTGAAACGGCCGAGATCTCCTCTGAGCATGAGGAAGAACTCTCTGTCCGTGTCTTCCACCAGACCGAGAGCCTTCTTGTCCAGCGCCTTTCCTTCAGAGGTCAACCTCAGGATGTACGCCCTCGAGTCGGCTGGGTCTCCATCCCTTACAAGGAGCCTCCTCTTCTCCAGAACGCGCAGAACCTGCGAAGTCATCATGATGTCGGTGCGAGCGAAGTCTGAGACGGCTTTCTGTGTCGTTTTCAGTCCGGCGCTGTTCAGCCAATCGACAGCAGTCAGGAGCACGAACTGCACATGGGTCAAGCGGAGGTCTCTTAGTGCGTGCCTCATTTTACGTTGCCATGTGTTTGTCACCTGCCACAGGAGGAAGCCTGGGCTGTTTTCGGGTCTCTCATACTTCGATGGAAAGCGATTAGGGCTCAAGCTTGTTTCCCAGAATTGCGGTAATGAAAGATTAGTTCGTCCATGCTTCGTGCGAGATTCGCGATCGAGTTCATGGTCTCCGGGATTCCCGACGTTATTCCAGGGCCAATTTCTGGGCCCAGAGATTCGGCCCCGGGTCCGAAAATCGAGACGTGGTGCGTCAATCTCGTCTTGCCCCCTTCTATGGCTTCCAGGGAATGGACGAACCTTATGGTCACCCCCGCCCATGGGATTGCAGTCTCGTCCGTGAAACCGTGGTCGGGCACCACCTCGGTCAACCGGTATGGAAGCTCGTCCTGGCCGGTCGGCTTGATATTCCCCGACGATCCTTTGATAAAATCACCATACAGAGATATCCACTCGATTCCTTGGTCCCAGATGGGCCAGGTGCTCACGTCGCTATAGAGCCTCCACAGTGATCTCCTACTTACGTCTGCTTCGACGGTGTGCTTGTATTCGAACATGGGACTGTCATATAATAAGCGCGTTTATAATAATTGCGCATATTATCCTGATCAACCACTTGCCTTGCTGAATGAATCAGATTATCAAGACTCTTTATGAGCTGAATGTCGACCCCAGACATAAAGGAAAGACATGTCACGACAAGTTCGAGACCTTCCACAAGTACAAGCACAAAAGCAAGCGGGAGTCTTCACCCGCAACTTTCTCAGCTACTTCTTGGACATAAATCTCCTAGAAAAGCTCGATCTTATGAAGAGCACTTGATTCTCTTCTGGACAGCCTCGCTCCTGAGCTCGCGCAGTGCATCTGATGCTACCCACCTCGCGCTCGGGGCGTCGATTCTCTGGATCTTTACAGCAAGCCCGATAGCCTCTCGATTGAGTCCCTTGTTCCTCTTCCCGATCTGCCGGAGGGCCCAGTTGACCGCTTTCTTCACAAAGTTCCTGTCGTCTACTGCGCCGCGCTCTATCTCTTCGAAGAATCGCAAGAAAGCGGAGTCGGGTGCCTTCTTGTCGTGGACGGCGAGTTCTGCCATCATGACGTACCCGGCCCTCCTTACGAACTCTTCTTGCCTTCTGGACCACTCGACGGCCTTCTCGTACGCATGAGGTGAGTCAACGAAGAGAGCACCGCAGCATTGGTCGCAGACATCCCAAGAGTCGAAATCTTCAGCCCAACTGTCCATTTGAGTTTCAGTGACATCCCTGGGTTCGTCGACCATAGCCGCGAGGATTCGAGCCTCGTGGATCCCTGACTTCCACAGCTCAAGCGCGAGCGTGTGCCTCCTCCCGAGCTTCTTGGCAATGGTCCTAAGTGTGGGGATAGGAATCCCGAGGGCACTCTTAGATGAAATTCCAAACCTCACCATCTTCGCCACCGCCTTCGGATCTCTCTTCGATCTTAGATCCTTCAGAATGGTTGTGACTGACAAAAGTCTCCTCTCAGTTTGAACAATTGCCTAACTGACCACCAGACTTTGCTTTTAACTTCGCAGAGACTGGAATTTACCACTCTGAACACAGCTATCAATGATCCACTTCCGAGCACGTCAAGCTTTGCCATTTTCATTATAACGTGCTTGTGGATTACAGCAACTCCAGCATTATTGCGATATCCACTTACCAGTTGTATTATTCGAGTATCTCAAGAGCCTGCGCCTCAACGGTCCCGTCTCAAGCACGCTTTGATCGCATGGCTTTGAGATGCTTGAGGCTGAGATCTCTGAACAATCTCTCGTATTCACTAGATTCCACAGCGTAAAGAGCCACCCTGCCTTTTTTCACCAGAGCGTAGCATCGAATAGAGTCTTTATAAGCGGAGAATAATTGCCTGCGTATTTTCCCAGAATCAAGCAACGAAATCTTTTCCGTTTCGGCAAGAAATCATATCTCACAAACTGAACCCTTGAGTTGTGATTCACTTGAGTTTCAGCATCGTATGGGCTCAGCAAGATTCGCAATCTGGAGGCCTATGTCTTGTCTAGCGAAAACACGGAATACGAGATTGTCCAATGCGTGGATAGAGGACTGAGTGTGTACGGACCGAGCATAAAGCGGACCGTATACTGGCAGATGTTGATCCTCTACAACCTCAAGATGGACGACATCGCAACAAACGCGCTTGCTTTCTCCAACTCTCTTGAAAAGATTCTGGGCTCTGGAGGCGCTGTGATGGCTGAGAGAGCCATAGCCAACGAACTGATAGCAAGTTTTGATCTGAAATGGGCCGGCGATAAGAAGATAGCGCCAATAATCGACCACATAATCAGTTCGCGTACAGAATGCGTAAATGCGATGGTACGCGAGTAAGGTCAAGCTAGGCGATCGCGAAATGTCTGAAGAGAACACGGACAACGAGATCATCCAGTGCGTGGATAGAGGTCTCAGCGTCTACGGACCAAGCGTCAAGCAGACTGTCTACTGGCAGATGATGGTCGACTACAACCTCAGACTGAACGACGTGCCGGTCAACGTGCAGGCCTTTTCAAAGTGCCTCGAATCGATCCTAAGAGCTGGCGCCATAATGGCTGAGAGAGCAATCGCGAAGGAACTGATCGCGAGTTTCGATCTAAAGTGGATTGGCGAGAAAAGAATAGTTCCTATCGTCGAGTACATCTTGCAGAAAGAAAATCGCGCCATAATCGAGCTCCCACTAAACCACTGATTTGACAGCATAAGCAAATCTAGCTTTGGACTGTAAATCCAGAACTGATCATAGCATCAAATGTTAGCTAGACGGCCTTAAGCGCGGCTGAAACAATCAAAATATGAGCGATTCTTTCTAACTCGGCTCATCTCGTGGAGCCAGCGTTTCGGCACTATCTGCTGTCCCCGCTTTTAGCGAAAGCCGAGGGAAATTACAACGCTTTCAGGGATTTGAACCTGTGTTGCAAAGCAATGCTTTCCTGATTTATTCAAAGCAGGTAGAGCTCTTCCAAGCAGCCGTGACACGAGCTGAAACTTTCTTACAGGTCTCAAATTCAGGGTAGTTAATATACATCTAGAAGTTTGTTCTATTGAAGTATAGGAGTAATGCTCCTTCCTTGACTAAGAATAACTTTGAGGACAGTGTGCTCATCGACCGCGGGAACGGCACTATCAAGATAAAGGAACTCAACAACATTACTGCATTCCTGATACCTTCTGATTCATGGGCCACAATCAGGGACGGACTGCACGAGCGCTTTGGTAGCGGGGCATGGATCATCCTCAGGGGAATGGGTCAATCGAGTGGTCAATTTATAGCAAAGCAGGTAAAGATGACTGCCGCAGCTGCACCCACATCTTCTCAAGAAACAACTCCAGGAGAGTTGTTCACAAGCCTCTCAAAGCTAGCAGCTATTGTTGGATGGGGAAAAGTATCCATTTGGGGAGATCTATCCTCTGGCAGGGAAGTTGTCGTCACGATAAGAAACTGTCCTTTCTGCGAGCAGCTTCGAGTGACTGGAGAGGAGGAGTGTTATTTTTACGCCGGGGTGGTGCAAGGAGTAGTCGACGAGCTTTACGGCGGGAGTCATAACGCTCGCGAGACAAGATGCAGAGCCAAGATGGGCGATGTTTGTGAGATAATTGCTCGATCAACGCAGTGAGCAAAAGAAAAAAGTCGGCACAGGGACAAATGGTCAGTTCTTCGCCCACGAACATTGCATTCAAATTTATCATTGATTTCGCTTTTCTGTTTCTCTACTACAGGTTCGCTTAACGTTTACGAAGAATATGTCCTTTCGGAAGATCTCAAAGACGCAACGGGTGGACCAATACTTAGAACAATCTCGCAGGTGCTCGCGAGTAGATGGTATATTGAAGGAAGGTTCGAGTGTAAGAAAGTCTGATCCTTTGCAGCTGAAGGAAATCTGGCGTAAGTCTTGAGGTTCTATCTCATCATGGGAAGGTACTGGAAAAGATTCCAGCCACAGTATGAGAAGCAGTGACTTTACAAGTCTAGCGTCTGCTTTGACTGGCAAGTTTTATTGCAGATGTAAGATCGCAATTTGAAAGATCCAAAGTTCCAAAACGCTCTTTCAACTGCATTACGATTCTCTTTTCCACTAATTTCGTACACGCACCAAACATCTCATTCAAGTTGCTCGAGAATTTCTCTGGGTCATTCGGGATAGCTCCCTTACTCATGTGAAATTCATGTCCCAATCTCCAGTAAATCACGAGCTTCACGTCTTTTCCAAAGCAGTCAAGTCCTTTGTCAATGCAGGCAAGCAAAGGATCCGTTTCGTCCCTTGCTGATTTCTCCGAAGGCTCTGCCATCATGGATTTTCCCCCACTAACCTTGAGCAAACTTTGCATTCGGAGAAACCAAAACTGTTCCAGACAGTTGTTGCTTTGCCGCATTCAGAGCGGTGGCTAGGCTCCTTGTTTTCTCGACAGGAAGATCGAACACCTGTCTTATCTCTTTGATGATCGAGGCTTCGACTTGAAATGAGCTGCCATTGCATATCTCTTCAACGACTCCAACAAATACAGCAGGGTCGGAGATGACTTCGCTGGAAGCGGAGTTGTGAAGAGTAGACATCCTCCAGAAAATAGCATTCTTTACACTTGACCCAAATGCATCCAGCGCCCTATCTATGCACCGAAGGATGTCATACTCTTCCATTGTCTTCAACCTACTTGTGTCTAACTGGTGTGAGATGGCGTTGTTACGGTCGTTGTTACTGTGTGCGATGACTGAGTGACTGTAGTAGTCTGGGGTGCGCCCACCGGTGTCTGTGGTTGAGCAGTCAGCGATGGAATCAATGTGTATGCACCGTTTGCGTAAATCACTCTTGGACTTATGTCAACCAGAAGCGCCGAGACAGAGTTTGCCTTCACGTTGACTCCTCCTGTTATGACTGTCTGGACCATTCCGCTCGGAACTTTGGCCGTGTAGTTTGTCAGTATGCCTGAAGTGCTATTGACTGTCACGACAGCCGAGGTTACGTTGAACCTGACAATGTTGTACGTTCCATTTGGAAGTGTAGCTGTTCCCAAGAGCTTGCTGTTGCTGACGATCTTCATCAGGTCGATTGTACCGCTGGAGGTCACGTTGAACCAGCCGGAATTGTTTCCTGCGTTTGCTATGTGTATCTGGATTGATGTGTAGTTGATGTAGTCGTCCACTACGTTTGGCGGAACGTTTGGCGGATCTATCATGCTTATCTGCAAAGTCCCACTGCCCAAAGATGAACCGCTACTTCCAGATACGGTTGAACTCTGTGTCGTGGTGCTTGTTAGACTGCTAGACGAACCGCTTTGACTTGCTGTAGTGCTTTGTCCCGTTGTGAAGGTGCTGATGATGCTCGTGCTAGTTTGGCTGCTTCCCAGAGGGTTGCTTCCACCGAATGCATATGCTCCTGCTACTATGAGGCCAATTGCGACTATGACGCCGACAATGCCTCCGATCAGTGATTTTCGAGATAGGCTCATTTGATTTCACTTTGGCTGTAGTTAGAATACGGGATTTCATAATAGAGCACTTTTTGGATCCAGCAAAAGATCATTGTACAGCACAAAACAACGCTTTTTCACGCACAACTAGTGTCCAGGATCTGTACCCAACATACTTTGGACTTTTATCAGCTCAAAACCAGATTGGTGCCAGCATTCCAGGACAAGATGCTGTCCTGAGCTAGCCTAGGCGTCTTCTCTGTTGACAGAAACCACCACGAACGACCAAAATCAGCGGCGCGATCCTACGAGTGTTTCGGCCAAGGACGATCCCAGATTTTCGCTCAAGGGAAACACCTTGCGAGTGTACATGCACATTCTGCGGAACGGCAGTGAATCGACGGGAGTAAGGGAGATTCAAAAACAACTCAATTTATCCAGTCCGACTTTGGCGAAGTACCACCTCGACAAATTACAGTCAATGGGCCTTCTCAAGAGAAATGAGGAAGATGGTAGTTACTCCATGCTGAACGAGGTAAAGGTTGACGTTCTGCAGCCTTTCATTACTGTTGGCTCTCACATCATTCCTAGGCTATTTTCGTACGCAGTGATGATCTCGGTAGTGTTTACTTACCTTGTCATTGCGGTCGTTCCATCCGGCAATCTGCTTGAACTGGAATTCTTTGCAATTGTGGTTGGAGGACTTTCCGTTGGGGCATTGTGGTACGAAACGTTTCGCGCGTGGCGCAATTCACCAAGATAGTCCTCCTCAACTTTAATACGAGTTCCACGCATCTGGACTTCAGATGAAAACCATTACGATTTCTGATGAGACCTACAGAAGGCTCGAATTTATCAAAGCAGGTAGATCCTTCTCCGAGACGATCGATGGATTAATCTAGGAAAATATAGCTACGAGGATTGATCATCTTCTCGAAACACATTCTTCTGCAACTGGAAAAGAAGACGAACTTTCCAAAGTGGTCGCCGGAATCAGAAAGCGGACAAAAGTTACGTATCGAAACTAACCTGGCCGTCATAAGTTTGTAGACTCGAACGCCAACTGGATTAGGCTCTGCCATTCATCGCTGCTTGGTTCTAATCTCAACTCCATGTCTACAATGGTATCGAGCGAGGCAAAAGACACTGTTCACAATTTGCAATCAAGAAGTGTACAAAATTTCCTCCACCGATAGTATGATTGAGTCTGTTAGAAGAGAAATCGCCATGTAAAACCAAGAGCTAGTTACGATCAAACTTGCCGTTTTCCACACAGTCTTCGTCTCCAAAGTTGGCAAAAGGACAGAATCGATAAATCGCAAATTCTCCATTTTATGCAACGGCCACAACTTCCTAGGAATGCATTGCATTGATTTTCAATTCGAAACCGATTCAGCAGGTTAGCCCGCAAAGCCAGTATTCCGATCTGGCGCTAGGATTGAGATCGTTTCCGCCACACACGTTCGAGTTCCACGTAGGTGGTATCGACGACGGGACTGGTTTTCTTCAAATCTTTGACCTCTTGAGAGTGCACAAGGCAAAGCTTGTTTCCCACTTTGGTTACGTGGCGGGCAAACCAGCAAACAGTTTCATTCTATCTTTTGTTATCGACGTTTCAGTGATGGACTGCCAGCCTGACGATCTTTTGATCTTCCTGCGCAAAATGAAATTTGTCAGATGGGCTGAAAAGGCAAAGATGAGCGGGAAAACTTTTTCCAATTTCCACTTCAAAGTGATGTTAGGCGATAGACGTTCTGTGATTGTTGATGCAGAGAGCCTATCTGCCCTAATACTCCCTTTCAAATCGAAAAACCAGCAGTCAGAAGTTGCTGCTGCAGTCCGAGAAGCAGGCCGCAACTTTGGACTCTTGTTATCAAAGTCAATACCCGGATCGGTCAAAGGTCAGCTGAGTTCCCAGCCAGAATCAGTGATCGATTGGATCAAAGGATATCTGCAGACATCGGGCTGGGGACTGTTCTCGTACAGTATTGAAGATGGTGTTTACACGATCAGACTAGCAGAACCACCTGTCTCAGAAAACTGGGATGGACCAGTTTCATCGCAGACCTACCTCTGCGGACTAATCCTCGGTCTGATCGAAGGAGTAACAAAACCAAAGAAGCTTGAAATCCTGAATGTATACTATAACAAAGAAAATCGCGCTTTGACACTTTTCGTAGCAGAAGAGAAACCTGTCGAGCAGGATCAACAAAGCATCGAGCAAATGCAAGAACCAGTTGCATTACCAAGAGAACCTGAGGAGCCGATTGACAGAGGGACAATACCCAGCTCAAGTTTTCCGGTGAAACAAGTCGAGGCTAAGCAAACCACAGATATTTCAAGCGCTGACACTAAACAGATGACTGTGATACGGAAAATACTGACACTCTCAAAGAAGGGAACACAAAAGGTCAGGATAATGCACTCTGCAAGGATCAGCTTCTCCGAGGCAACCAAACTAATCAACGAGCTTGCGAGTGCAAGGTTGCTAGAGGCCAAAGAACTGGAGTCTGGCGCTACCACCTACACCACTACTCGAAAAGGGCTAGACCTACTCGAAGAACAGACGATCGCCTCCACGACCAACTAACTTTGAACGTATTAGAAAGAAAATTCCGATTTACCTCAAGAGAATGGAGCGGAAAAACAGAAATCAGAATCAGTAGTCAGAGTCCACAAGGACTATAATAAGATCGGGCACTTTCAGTTCTGATTTCGTGCTTTTGACTAATCTCAATTCTCATCATAAAACAAGGTCGGGAGCAATTCTTGGCTTTGTGCTTCTACTTTTCATTGGTTCGTCCTTCGCGTTCGCAGGACTGATGCACTCCTCTGCTGCGACTGCTCAGTCCTCGGTCCAGCTTACACTAACGGCTAGACCATCCGTGCTCCCTGCAGACAGCGGGTCATATCCCGCCGTCGTTATTCAATTCATTGATCCTACCACGCAACTTCCGGTGGCTCCCAGTTCTGATGTGACCATTCAACTCAGTTCCTCAGATCCTCAAACTGGAACCGTACCCTCCAGTGTTACTTTTCCTGCAAACGCACTATACGATATTGTGAACTTTACTACTACAACACTACCTGGCACAACGACTGTTTACGCAGTTTCCCAAGGATACCAACCAGCGAACCTGACAGTAAAGACACAAACTGTTGGTGGCATCCCCACTGCACTGAGAGTGTACCTCAGCCCTAACATAATTCCATCTGATGGAGTTACAACTTCAAACGTCGAAGTGGAGGCGGTTGATGCGTTCGGAAACCCAGTACAATTAGGCACTAGCGTACTTGTTACTTTGTCGTCTTCAAACACGCAGTTTGGAAATCTGTCTAGCACTCTGACGATTCAAGCGGGCACGAGCTATTCTCAGACGACTTTCTACTCCACTACCTCAGCAGGCCAGACTGTAATCACAGCTTCTGCAGAAGGTCTTGCTCCCGGATCCGCAGTGATGACAACAGTAAAACCATCCGGCGGAGCAGATGCTCTAGCTATCAAGTTTGCGCCCCCAATTTTGATCGCAGACGGTGGGGCTTACCAGAACATTGTGGTGCAGTTGATCAACTCGACCAGTGGAAACCCGATCCCTGCGCCTAGCAACACAATCGTCAACTTGACTAGCTCGGCCTCATCGGTTGGCACTGTGCAGAATTTCATAGACATTCCGGCCGGGCAAACTTATGGCAGAGCATCGTTCACAACCAACGGACTGCCAGGAAGCACCTACATCACTGCAACTGCCTCAGATTACACATCCACGACGGGCAATCTGACACTAGTCACCAAGGCAGCCACGAGTCTTGGATTGTACGCGGCACCGAGCGCAGTCATAGCAAACAACTACACTTACAACAACCTGATAGTTGAATTACAGGACTCCTCGGGAAACCCAGAGAAAACCGCCAACTCTGTAGATGTGTCTTTGCAGTCTCTGAACCCTGCGACAGCGACGGTTCCAGCCAGCGTCGTAATCCCGGCAGGATCAACCTTCGCGTCAATCCCTCTGACTACGACTTCGACTACCGGACAGATTCAGATCGTAGCGTTCGCCAATGGCTTCAAGCTCGGCGAGACCACACTTCAAGCAACAGTTCTGCCCTTCAATGTACAGTTGGTTCCAACTCCGGTCACCGTATCGGCCGGCAGCACATCTAACATCGTGTTGATTGTCACTTCTGGCGGTACTCCAATCGCAAACGCCGCGGTTCAGTGGACTAGCACGGCAGGAACTTTCGTGTCGACCTCAAGAACCACCGACTCATCAGGACAAGCAACAGCCACAATTCGTGCAGCATCTGGTGTCACTACCATCAGTGTGACTGCGACAGTCTCAGCGCCTGGATTTGCTCCTCACACCGCCACAACCACTCTAATCGTGCCAAAGCAGGCAAGTCATCCCAGCGGAATCCTCGGAATACTGATGATGAACATCATATTCATTCCGCTCTACATGATAATCATTGCAGCTGGAGCAGGTGGCGGCGGTGCCTTTGCCTTCTTTTTCTTCAAGAGGAGAGGATCCTACGAAGAGGTCGTTGCAGGAGACGAGCTCTAGTAAATGAAACTCTCTCTAAGCTTCGGCAAAAAGACTGAGAACAAGTTAGCAAATCAGGTCGCCAAGACCAAAAAGGCGAACCTGAAGGAAAATGTTCCAGTGGAGGGCCCGATGGTGGGATACACCATCCCAAAGAACTTTCAGGTAATCGAGAGGTACGTCCTAACACCACCTTTTGCTTACGCAGTTATAGCCGAAGACCCCACTTCGAAGCTTCCCTACTACTTTGTCGACGAGCTGGAGCTGACGGATCAGGAGAAGATATTGTACAACGGAATTATCAGCGTGCTCCAGACCGAGATGAAAGCCCCGCGCGACGAGGTGAATCCAAAAAAATACTTTGCGTCTGAGGCCCAGAAAATCGTCGACAGGTACCGCATGATGCGAGGGGGGAACATTCAGGCGTCCTGGGCAAAGATTCTCTACTACGCTGGAAGGGACATGGTGGGATTTGGACCGATCGACACTTTCATGCAGGATCACAACATTGAAGACATTTCAGTAGATGGTGCTAGAAAACCAGTATACGTCTATCACAGGAAATTTGAGAGTCTTGAGACAAACGTAGTCTTCTCTGACGAGCAAAAGCTCGACGATACCATAGTAAGACTTGTACACATGTCTGGCAAACACGTCAGCACGGCGTTCCCAGTCGTTGACGCGACTCTGCCGGGCAGGCACAGACTCGCCGCAACATTCAGGCGCGAAGTCTCGCCTCAAGGCTCGACTATGACGATTAGGAAGTTTAGGGCAGACCCGATCACCATAGTGGACCTGATCAATTACGGTGTGCTCGATTATTACATGGCCGCGTACGCGTGGCTCTTGATAGAAAACAGATCTACAGCAATCGTCGTCGGAGCAACTGCTTCTGGAAAGACCACCTTCCTCAACGCGTTGCTCTCCATGATTAATCCGAACTCGAAGATCGTCACCATAGAGGAAGTCCAGGAAATCAACATACACCACACGAACTGGGCACCACTAGTTTCCAGGCTGAGTTACGGAATTTCGGAAGAAGCCGTCGGAGAAATTTCCTTGTTCAACCTCGTCAAGGCGGCCATGAGAATGCGTCCGGACATTATGGTTGTGGGAGAGGTTAGAGGAGAGGAAGCGTACGCCCTATTCCAGGCAATATCCACAGGTCACGGAGGTCTCGCAACTCTGCACGCAGAAGACGCGGGATCCGCCATACAGAGGCTCACGTCCAAACCGATGGACGTAGCGCCTTCTTACGTTAACTTTCTAGACCTCATATTTTCGGTCAGGAGGGTCGCAATAGCCAATCCAGACAAGCCCGGCAGCCCGAAGATAGTTAGGCGCGTCATTTCTCTAGACGAAGTTGTCGACAGTCAAAAGTGGGTTCAGACGTTTGCTTGGGATCCTTCCAAAGACAAGTTCTACGAAGCCATGGACAGGAGCATCAAACTGAAGAAATTTGCCAAAGACCACGGCAAGGACATGAAAGAGGTAATGCAGGAGATTGAAAATAGGGCGCTCGTCATCCAGTGGCTACGATCGCGAAACATCAGGAACTACATCGAAATCAGCACACTCTTCTCACAGTATCACAACGATCCGGAAATCGTGCTGAACAGAATCAAATTGGAGACTATGAAGAAATCTGGAGTCTATCCAGCCGAACAAGAAGCCCAAGCCCCAGAGCTGCAAGAACCATCAACAAGGCAGTAAGAGATCCTAGATGAAGTCTCCGTTTTCGAAGAACGCTCCTGTCCAAGCTCAGGGCTCACAGCAGCAGCTCGAAACTCCCAAAACTGTCACTCGAAGGGTGGTCACTGTCAAGAGGAAAAAACCCGAGGGTCAAAAGAAGAGCTTCACAGACAAGTTTCTGAACCTTTCACTGAAAGTAACAAGACGCCCAGCGAAGTACCTTTCCGACAGACTCTCGTCACTGCGAGAGGACATACTGAAGTCCAACATCAACATGTCGCTGGATGGAATTATGGCGGTTTCTCTCTTCGTAACGATTCTACTGATACCGGTCGTCGCGGCTGTGATGGTCGTCTTCGACATGGTACATTTAACACTGGAAATGTTTTTCGTGCCCGCGATACTTGTCCTTCCACTCGTCATCGGAATAAGTTCGATCAAAATCAGTGAATCGTCCAGGTCACAGGCTCTGGACATTGAACTTCCATATCTCATCGGTTACATCACTGTCCTCGCAGGCGGTGGTATCTCTCCCATTATCACAATGAAGAGAATCACAAAGGCCGCGAAGATCTTTCCCGCAGCCGCAAAGGAGGCTCGAAGGATACTTCTTGATGTCGAGATTTTTGGTCTTGATGCTATTTCAGCGCTAGACAGAGCCGCGCGCTACACGCCAAACAAAATGTGGGCCGAATTCATCGGAGGATACGTCGCAGTTCTGAAGACCGGCGGAGACGCCCTAAGTTATCTGGAGGCGAAATTGAAGGAGAGTTTCAACTACAGAGAATCCAAGGTAAAAGCGAGCTCCGAATTCATCGGAACGATGGCTGAATCGTACATCATCGCGACGGTGGTCATGGGCATCGGGTTCATGATTCTGTTTGCAACCCAGAACCTGCTTTCGACAAATGCGGGTCAGATCCAACACGTGGATCCAACTATGATAATTCTTTTCTCTGGTCTGTTCGTTCCCGGAATTTCGCTGGTTTTCATACTAGTAATCGGCAGTGCCCAGATCAAAGAGCCGTTCTCTTATGACAAGCAGTACTACGTTTTCTTTGGATGTATGCCGATCGCCCTAGCAGCCTTCTTCATCCCATTTGGACTGCCTGTATACATGCAACTTGGAATCGGACTAGCGCTTACAAGTGGTCCCGCCACAATACTAAACCTCAGATTCGAACGGCGGAAGAAAGCAGTAGAGGCTAAACTTTCAAACTTTCTCCGAGATATTTCAGAGATCAGGAAGACAGGACTCGCGCCGGAAAAGACGATTGAGCAGCTCTCGAACCGTAGATATGGAGGATTGTCACCTCACGTAAAGATGATTGCAACACAACTGAGCTGGGGAACTCCGATCCGCAAAGTGCTTGAGAATTTTTCGGAAGCTGTGAAGAGCTGGGTCGCGCGAGCCATGACCTTCTTACTGCTCGAAGTGGTTGATGTCGGTGGAGGATCTCCGAAGATGTTCATCAACCTAGCCGACTTTATGGAAAAGAATGCACAATTGGACAAGGAGCGAAGATCTATGGTGCGACCTTACATAATAATTCCGTACATCGGAGCGATTCTGGTCGTCGCCACCACCGCAATGATGATCTACTTCGTGTCGGCCCCGGGCATTTCCATCCAGGGAGCCGCACAGTACTTGCCTTCTCCCGCAATCATTCAGCAGGCAAAGGTGATCCTTCTCACTGCATCGTTCTTTCAGGCGTGGATCATGGGCCTTGTAGGTGGCAAAATGGGAGAGTCCACACTGGGAGATGGATTCAAACACGCCACAGCGCTTGTTATCCTGAGCATGATCACAGTCATCGTTTCGGGATTCTTTGTGGGCAGCTTGTAGACTCGAATATTCCTGAAACAATAGTTTCCAATCGAGTCCCGCAGCACACTTATTGAAAGTCGAAGATATGCAGATATTTGCTTTGATATTCTGCCTCTACAGAATTGTCCAAAGAAGTATCCCGCCCAGAAAGAAGGCTGACGCTCCTCTTCATAGCCACAGGGGGGACTTTCACCTCATACGCAACGATTCTCGGAGCCCTTGAACTCTTTGACCTCAGTGGAATATCGGTGAACATTGGTACCGCGTTCGAGGCACATCCCTACCTTCAGATCTTCGGATTTCTCGCCGAATTTGTTGTTGGAGTGGGATACTCGCTACTGCCCCTTTTCAAATCGCGAAGGATGTCAAATGTACGGCTTGGGAACCTCACTTACGCGTGCCTTACTTTGGGAAATATTCTCCTTCTCGCGTCATCCTTCATTTTGTCAGATTCTATATTAACAAAAACGGCCTCGGTACTTGTTCTTCTTTCCTCAATTTTGTTTGCCTTGGACGCGTTGAGCCTGCTCTCAACTCCGAGCAAGCTGCTCGCAGAAGCCGAGCCATTCATGATTCTTGCAGTTGTCTCATTCGTACTGCTTTCAACAGAGTTCGTCTTGGGACAGTTTTCAATAATTTCGGAGGATATTTTCTCCGTCTATTTCCTGTACCTGAGCCTCCTTGGTTTTGTTGGCTCTATGATATTCGGAGTGGTGCTTCGCACAATCGCGTTCAGACTCACAACATACAGAAAGAGACTTTCCACAGTCACGCTTGCCTTGCAGGCAGGAGGAGTGGCGATCATCTTTGTTTCGATATTTCTTAGCATAGATGCCCTAATCGAAGTTGCTGGAATTCTCTTTCTTGCGGCTGCGATCTCGATGATTTTCACGGCAAGGATCTTCGAGAGGTCGAAGAAACTGCTACCCTTGGGAGCGAAACCGGCCGCCCCGAACAGAATTCAATCTTACTCCGACGCATGCGAGATCTCCGCGATGTCATGGCTCGTTCTAGGATGTATTCTAGGAGTCGGATTCGTGGCTTCCAAAAACTTCTTCGCGCGCGACCTGTTCATACACGTTCTCGCAATAGGTTTTATCGGCTCTACGATTATCGCATACTCTCCGGTACTGCTTCCAGGAGTACTCACAAGCAGGGGGCCGAGTGAGAAATTGACTCTGTGGCCTCTGGCTTTGCTGGACATTGGATTGGCATTCAGGGTCGCTGGCGATACGTATGCCTCGGTGAACCAATCTGGCCTGCCGGTGTGGGAACCCATTTCCGGAGTGTTGATACTGGCTGCGTTGATGGTATTCGGATATTCGCTTCATGCCAGAAGCATGAACGTCGTGCTGCGTTAGTTAGAAATCTGGTTTTGGTACGCGGCGCGGACCTGCGGCTTTTTCAAGAGGGCAGGCGAAGGATACGGCACGTCTATCTGCCCCGCAAGCAAAAAGAGGACTGAGTAAATTTCCTGGTAAATCTGAGTAAACACTGCTGGAACTTCGGTCTGCGGATCCGAAGCCATCATCTTCTCGATTGCGCTTGGATCACCTTGGACTGTTGTGCTACCGTCGATTATGAATTTGGCTATCGCTGGCTCTGTATCCATCGACATGTGAAAGTCCAGAGTAACAGAGTCACTCTCTCGGCTCGCTTCATCCATGTTGACTCCGAAATTGAACACGACCGGGGTGGAACGAGTGGCTCTATCATCGGTTTTCTGAGCAGTAATTGCCTTGATCTTCGTAACGATCTTGGCATCTCCACCATCAGCCATTTGTCCTTCTCTATCTCTTTTTTCAAACTACTAGTTAAATTTTCATGCCACATGCGCGAATTGATTTGCCTTTCCCAACAAAAGGACCAATTGATTATTTCTCTATCGCTCTTGAATCTAAAGAGTTATGGAGCCAGACTACCGATGTTGAGTCCATAATCACTAAAGTATAGAAAATGAGAGCTCTTTAAAAGCGCGAGAGCTGTTTATGGCTTCATCTGACCAACCTGAGCGACCGAAGGAAATCAAAACACACAACGTGGAAACCTCCGGCGTCAAGCTGAATATTACCATTTCAAAGGCAAAGGCCAAGGAGCGGCCCGAGCTAGTTGAGAAGTACAAGATATCAAACTACGACCTGAACCCAGGTCGCGTCTACTCTGAGAAGTATAAAGCTCTCATCCCGAAGAACACGCCCGAATACGTGGATCGCGGAGAAAAATATGTTGAGAGAATAACCCGTGCGTTGTACCACTTCAAACAATGCGCCCTAATAGGGCCGTCAGGAACAGGAAAAACCCACATCGTCTATCTCGTGGCAGAACTTGCAGGGTTGCCACTGTGGGAAATCAACTGTGGTCTCCAGACATCCGTGTACGATCTGTTCGGAAGATATGTCGGACTGGGGAAGGAAAACTGGATCGACGGCCAGATAGTCTCGTGGTGTCGCTATGGAGGCATACTATATCTCGACGAAGCAAATATGATGAAACAAGACGTCGCAACCAGGTTGAATCCAGTCCTTGATACGAGAGGCCACCTCGTCTTGACTGAGAAGGACAACGAGATCATTCCAAGGCACCCCATGGGATACGTAATCATCAGCATGAACCCCTATTCCGCCGAGTTTGCAGGAACAAAGCCATTAAACGCTGCTTTCAGAAGAAGGATGTCTGTCTGGATAGATTTTGACTATCTGAGTGTTGGTGACAAAATGTCTCCGGATGAGATCTCACTTGTGGAGAAAAAGACAAGAATTCCAAAGCCCATCGCCACAAACATCGTCCGGGTTGGAGCAGAGCTTCGCAGGCAGTACAAGGCAAACGAGATACCTTATGGTCCTTCTGTGGGAGATCTCGTAAACTGGGGATTGCTAGTCTCCGACGGGGTGCCACCCGAGACAGCCGCCGAAGAGACGATAGTTGCAATGACATCTGACAATGCCGAAATCCAAGACAGCGTCAGGCGAGTCGTGCAAATGATATTCGGAACTACTCTCTCTAGCATAAAGTCGGAACCAGTTGAGAATCGCCAAGTTACAATGCCTCTGAATCAAAAACCTCGAATGATCGTCGAGGATCATCCAGCACATGAAGAGCAGGTAGCAGCTGTACAACAGGTAGCCCCCAAAGAAGAGGTGGTCGCTGAGGAACAGGAAGTCGTCGAAGAAATTCAGCCCAAACCAAGACAACTCAACCTGCGCAGCATGTTCTCCGACGATTCAGAGTTCTCAAGAGACGAATTCTAATAGACAAACTGTACTTCCGGTGTTGGCGCTTGAATCCGACAGAGTTCGCGTGGTCAATGGTTCAAGCAATCACCCAGAAAAATCATGGATGCATAAAGCTGCTCGTCGATGACGCGGACTATTCCAAACTCGAGCGAGATTCGCACGGCTACGTTTTGAGACTTGCTGGCCCTATTAGGCACTCGGAGAGCCTGCTCAAGATCCAAGGGATGTTTTTCGACAATGATCCAAAGGGACGACTGTCTCTATGGAGGCTGTACAAGGCGTCCGTTTCTCATTTGAGCGTTCATTCGATCCTGACTGATTATGGCATCTACAGGGATATCGCAGACGGTGCAGACATGAACGAGCTGATGTTTTCCATTTCCATGGTCGAGGACTTTGCAGTGCGAGGATACATGTACGCAAAGTGGCCTGGCCTTGTGCTTGACACGGCGTATGCAAACCATGTGAGCGCGTTGAGACTTAGAGACCTCACGCAAGACACGAACTTGGGGAACAAGATTGCCGCAAATCTCCTCTCATACTCCTTGGTGGGCAGAGGTTGCATCAGACTCGGAACCGAGTTGGAAAAGGAAATTGAGTTGGTCCATACGCAGCTTCTCAATCTGGAAAGCGATGTCCGTTCCACATTCTCAAACTTTTTGGGCTCTTCCGAAGAACCAAAGGAAAAGTCTAGTCTAGTAAACAGCGGGCAGAAAGTGTTGGCGGTTGCGAAACTAATGAGACTCTTCGAGATAAATCATGCGCGCCTCCCCAACGTGTACACTCCTCCATACACAGACACTTACGAAGAGAACGACCTCTTCGGTACAGTCGCCGTTGAGAATATCGGAGGTGAAGCGATGACCTGGGCTCTGAACACGCTATCTCTCGAGATAACAACAGAGAAAATGGCACAGACCGAGAAAGCTGTGAGCATTGAAGCCGAGACTATACTCGGCGAGTGGGAATACGCTCTCAAGAAAAGGGAGAGACTCGTCTCAACCCTCAAAGAACTGGATCCAAAGTCGCACTTTGAACAGATTTGCTTCCCAAAGGAGGATTATTCTGAATTCGTGCGAACGCGCTCAAAGCTCATCGGCCCGATAAAGCGTGTAGTAGACCAGCTCCGAATGGTAAAATCCACCACCGACGAGTCTCAGGGGAAACTGTCAGGATATGTAGACATGCCAGTTGCTCTACAGGTTATTGCTTCAAAGAGCAAACGCAACGACGTATTCACGCAGGACGAAATTGAGAAGAAGAGCGAAGCCTGGGCAATCATAGGCGATCTGAGCAAGAGTCTGGAGGCAATTCAGGGAGAGATGAAGGACGTCTTGGTAGCTCTAGCCGAAGTTTCAAAGGAACTGTTTCCGAGCCACGACTCTTGGGCGTGCTACGCCTTCAACGAAAATTTGCACGTCATAAAGGATTTTTCAGAGCCATACAACAGCTCTGTGAAGGGTCGAATCGGCAGTCTTCCCAGCGGTATCAAAACCTACCTCCCCGATGCGATAAGACTAACCGCAAAGAGGTTGACAGAGACGACCGCGGACATCAAAGTTATGCTGGTCGCCTCTGACGGATACCCACTGGGTTACTATGGAATTGAAAACGACCTCAAGGAAGCTATCGAGCAGGTATCCAAGACAGGCATCCTGCTTGTCGGCCTGGGGATCGGTAGCGAAAACACAAAGAGGTACTTCAAGTCAAACTGCACAATCACACAGCCGTACGACTTGATGAAGTACTTTGCAAAGACGTACATGGAGATTTCTTCCATGTTCTAAGCTGAGTTTGTATGAAAATAGAATGTCAAATAGCTCATCCGTAGCTTTGTAGCCCATTTTCTTTCAGCTATTGTTTCCAAGGAATCCAGCTGTTGATCCGGGTTCGTTGGTTTCCTGCAATAATGGAGCTTTGATCTTATTGGGATATGTATGAATTCAAAGAGTTTCAATTGATTCGTGTGCCTAGTTAAAGGGCTCCCGTCGATCTTCTACACAGGCGCAGGAAAAACTATCGGTGCTAGATAGATGTATTCTACTTTAAGCTTGACTATTGTGCACTATTATAACTATTTTGTCAATTGTAAACACACCGTATCTTCATAGATACGAAGACATTACGAAAGCTCTTGTCCTAACTATGGAATCTAGGCCAAATGAATAAACGAAGAATTACTTTTGCGCCATAATCTGAAACTGATCAGAGTAATGGAACTTTTGCTGTTGGTCTTCAGTCTCATTTGTAGGAATTACCTGTCGTGGAACCCCGTCCCTGAATACTACTCGAATCTTCTGGTCAGCCCTAAAGCCCTTGGACGGAAGTTCCGCCAGCAATTTTCTTGCAGAATTTATCATTAATATTTTTGCCTTAAGCAGCTCTACGACCCGAAACAAGGCCGAGATTTCGTTCGATGCTACAGCAGTGAAATTCGATGCAATCTTTATTGCATAATCGTCTGTGCCCAAAGTGATCCAGTTTCTGTCTTCAGAGTCTCTCCTCCTGTCGCCCTTTTGCTTCCTCTCATCCCTTTCAATGGATTGAGCAGAAGCTAGGTTTGCGTCTCCTTCGGCTCCGTTATTTCGCAGCAGATAGCCCAATCGATCGTCGTACTTGGCTACCGCGGTGCTGTGAAGCTCGACGTACTCATCCAGTGTAGCCAAGAGATCGTCCAGGTTCTTGAATACTAGAACCGAGTGTGATAGGCCCAGCTCCTTTCTCAAGGCCAATACGAGTAATCACTCCAGTTGGACTTATTGGCCGTTCAGTGCGGATCTCATCGCATCTTGAGATTTGTCGTGAGACTTTTCTCTGATCTGAGGCTGAACCAGGTTTTGCTGAAACTGCGGAGCCGGTTTCTTTGGTGGCACGGTCGATGGTACTACGGCTATCTTTCTAAATTCGCGGGCCATCTTCTCGAGCATGCCCACTCTCGCCGTTAGCTTCTCTCTCTTCTCACCGAAGAGTGTTTTAAGCTCGGGCAGCACCTCAAGGAGGATTCTTACCAAGGTCTCTGTCTGAAGGCTCTCAAGACTCCTCGAACTCACGAGGCCCCCGTTATACATCAAGCACACATATCCCTGCGACGTGAGAACCACGTCTGTGAGTGAGTTATCCGATTTTGAAATTGAGGAAGGCTTTATGTGAAACGAGAGGCCAGTCGGTTCAATCAGCTGCTTTGCGTATGTAATTACTTCCAACACGTAGTTGCGCTCCATCTCAGTGAGTTCAGATATTTGCAGCGATTCTTCCTGCAGCGATTTTATCGAAACTGTAATCTCAGAGTCCTTCAAGGAGGCTAGGGCTTCGGAGGGTTCTGGTTGAGCGTCGGCCAATTCTTG
>JAKAPU010000161.1 GCA_021806865.1 archaeon | reverse complement strand
TCTAAAGTAAAGCACGTAGAACAGAGGCCCAACAAGTACACTGTTAGCTGGAGCTGGTTTAAACAACCCTGTGAGAAATGAAGTTAGATAGTCTGCTGTACCGAACGGAGTATTTGCAGGATAAACCGACAAGGGAACAATTTGAGCCGTCGTAGCAGCAAATATCGAAACAAGAACGGTCACGATCAAGCCAGCGATCGGACCTGAGATGCCCAGGTCAAAAAGTGCGTCCCTGTTTGGTGGCGGGTCGCTTGCACTGATTACTGCACCCATAGTCGGCCAGACTCCAGGAATTCCGGGTATGAAATATGGCCATGAAGAGTCCATCTTGTGATGCCAAGAGGCTATTTTATGACCTAGTTCGTGTATTCCCAAGATTCCAATCAGTGCAATGGTGTACACGACAGAAACAAACAGCTCTTCGGAAAAACCGATATGTGGAGTCAGCGGATCCGAGTAAGACGCAGCGCGAATGAATCCATCAGCCGCTATTGTGATAATCGTAGCCACAAGCAGTACAAGCGGCAATTTGACACGCGGAGCTTTCTTGGTCGGTTTCTTGAATACGACAAGCAGTAATCCGTGGTCGGTGTCTCTAAGGAATGCACTGTCTCCTGTTTTTCTCAGCTCATCGACGAGTGTCAGAAAATTGGATTTTAATCCCTGCTGGCCTGCCTCCAAGAAGAACTCGACACCTTCTTCTCGAATGTATTCCTCGCGAACTGCAAACCGCTGATGTACAGCATCGATGATTCGCTGGAGTGCTTCCTGTCCACCCGTTTCTGGTCCTGATATTGTCAAACTAGTTCGCTTCTAACGAGTCCGTGCCGCTTTCAGGAAAGGGCATCCGGCCTTCCCCACTTAAAGACATATTTGTTTTTATCCATGCAGAACTAAATGAGTATATCAAGCCTTAGGAAGGAAACTTCTATTTTGCAGAATGTTTACTCGAGGAAGGTGGGAAAGTACGGCATCAGAAGATGCCTGCCTGAAGATCTCCCCACCGTGATTTCTATCAACTGGGCAGCTTTACCCGAACATTACTCGGATTCATTTTTTGAAGAGCGACTCCGCGAATCGCCGGAGACATTCCTTGTTACTGAGGATGAGACCTTCACAATCATCGGATACATAATGTGCAGGATCGAGTACGGATTTTCTCACATGAAGCGCTACGGTCTTGCAAGGAAGGGACACGTAGTCTCGGTTGCAGTTCTGGAAGGTCACAGAGGTCTAGGTCTGGGTCGCGCGTTGATGGAAGAAGCAATGAAAGGAATGCGCGAGAGAGGCTGTTCCGAAGCATACCTTGAGGTCAGGGTGTCAAACGATGCCGCGGTGGGCCTATACAAGAATCTGGGCTTTCAAGTGGTCACCACTCATCACGGGTACTACCGCGACGGAGAAAACGCGTATTTGATGAGTATGCAGTTCGAACAGGCTTCCTGATTACCGTCGACAGGACTATCAGAGAGATTTGCCTCATGGTAGATCTTGAGGGATCATCACCATTCGTTGAA
The DNA here is from genome assembly GCA_021806865.1 of archaeon. Next base: position 4,657 of record JAKAPU010000161.1, on the reverse strand, counting down.
TTCGCCAAAGTCTGCGAATCTGTTAGGCAAACAAGAAGTAAAATTGCCAAAACAGACCTAGTCTCTAGATACTTTCTCACCCTGAAATCTGATCAAGACCTTCGCATAGCTGCGACCTTTCTTTCCGGAAGAATATTTCCTCCGGGCTACGAGTTCGGCGAGGCAAACGTGGGCTATTCGCTAATCTGGAGCACTTTTGCAAAGTTTATGCAAATGCAGGAGGAAGACCTCTCTCGTTTCTACATGAAACACGGAGATCTGGGCTCCGCTGTCGAAGACGCCCTAAACTCAGAGAGACGCTCTCGTTCAGAAAGCACCTTCTTGCTTTTCCAATCAGAGCTTAGTTTAGAAAGCGTATACTCCTCTTTCTCCGAACTAGCAAAAGCCTCCGGGAAGGGATCACAGCAACGCAGAAGGCAGATCCTCACGAGGCTCTTTGCCACTGCTAAGGATCCTATCGAGGCGAAGTACTTGGTCAGGCTCCTCACGGGCGAAATGAGGATTGGATTAGTCGAAGGGTTGGTCGAGGAATCAATAGCAAAGGCATTTTCCAAACCACTGGAAGAGGTCAGGTCTGCGAGGCTGGTGACCGCAGACATCGGACTAGTGGCACAGCTCGCAAGACACAACAGGTTGAGTGAAGCAAAGATCGAACTTTTCAGGCCGACCACATTCATGCTGGCCGACTCGGGACAGGATGCCACAGATGTTTACAACAAGTTCGAAGGCAAATCAATGATTGCTGAATTCAAGTACGATGGGATTAGGGCGCAGATTCATGCAGCTGATGGATCGGTGAAAATATTTTCACGAAACCTTGAGGACGTGTCCGATTTCTTCCCAGAGATCAGGTCTGCAATTGAGAAACTTGATCTGCCGGGAGCGATAGTCGATGGAGAGATTATCGCATTCGAAAGTGGAAGGCCAAAGTCGTTCCAGTCACTTCAGCGCAGACTGCGCAAAATCGAGCGAACGGGCGAAGAGACACCCATCAAGTACGTCGCATTTGACCTTCTCTATTTCGAGAAACAGCTGATTGAAGAACCTCTTTCAGAAAGATCCAAATCATTGCACTCTCTCAACTTTAGTGGAGTGCTGGATTTTTCGGAGCAGCGAACGGTCACTTCCCCGCAGACGATACAGCGATTCTTCGAGGAGAGCAAATCCTTGGGCTACGAAGGTCTCGTAGTGAAAGACCAAGCGTCCTTCTACACTCCGGGCAGGCGCGGGAAAAACTGGGTGAAGCTGAAGAAGGAACTCGACACGCTGGATGTGGTCATCGTCGCCGCGGAATACGGTCACGGAAAGCGTGCAGGTGTAATTTCGGACTATACCTTTGCAGTCCGAGACGGTTCGGAGCTCAAAACCGTTGGCAAGGCTTACTCCGGACTGACAGATTTGGAAATCAAGGAATTGACAGACCTCTTGAAGCAGATCACCTTGAAAGACTACGGCTACAGGAGGACAGTGATACCAAGGGTCGTGCTGGAGGTGGCGTTCGACGCGATTCAGAAGAGCGAGCGCCACGACAGTGGATTTGCGCTTCGCTTTCCAAGAATAAAGAGGATCCGGACCGACAAGTCAGTTGAAGACATCGATTCGCTCGAAAAGGTGAAGCAGATCTACGAGGCTCAGAAAGTCAGACTCTAAACCGGCGCAAGCTCGATATCAGCGACAGCCTGAATCAGCCGCGGCCCGACCTCTCTCACCCTTTTCCACGTCTTAATTTCGTACTTCCTTCCGATGTTCACTTCCTCGAGATGCTTGCCAATCCACCCTTTGTCAAGGAACTTGTCTTCGGGAACATGGCAGTAGTAATGAATTGTAGCCAGTCTGTCTTTCCTTGCGGAGAGCACCGCGCTCTCTAGAAATTCGTCCACCCGTTCCGGTAGTGGCATCAGGACACGGTCAAATTCTCCCGCGTTCTGGTAGGCAAACTCCTTGGCGTCGGCAAGAATTGGATGGACAGTTCCCCTGAGCTTCTTGTTCAGTTTCAGTGAATCGAATGCGAGTCTTATTGCTTCGGGGTTTTTGTCCACGCTTTCGATCACACAATTCTTGGTCTTTGCAATTATCAGAGAGAATGTCCCGATTCCAGCGAACATGTTGAATATCTTTTCGCCATCTGACACAAGCGCCCTAATCCTCAAGCGCTCGGTGGAGAGCCTTGGTGAAAAGTACGCCGTCTGTACGTTGACCTTGAATACAAGTCCGCTTTCCTTGTAGATTGTTTCGAACTTTTCTTCCCCACCGATGAAGGAGACCACCCTGGTTCGGAATTCCCCGCCGACAGGCGTTTCCTGCTTGAGCACTGTTTTGACGCTCTTCATTTTAGCGAGAATCTGGTCGGAGATTAACTTCTCCTTGATTCTTAGTTCTGGAGGCACCTTCACTATCGCAATGTCTCCAACCACGTCAAACGAGGAAGAAAGAATGGCGATCTCTTGCTCAGAGAGTGAACCTCGAAGAGCGTCCTTTAGCATCGGCAACGAGGTTACACGCGCACTCATTCAGACTTTTTCTTTGCCTTGTCTGATTCGGCCTGCGTCTGAATCTTGCCTACATAGTAGTATTTCTTCTCGCTCTTCTGCTGCCTATCGAGCTTGCTACCCGGTTTGTTGACTCTGGGCCGACCTGTCGTAATGTCGCGCCTGTAAGTGATGCCGAGCTCTTGGAGGAAAGTGTTCATGCCATCCGTCTTTCCGAGAGGCTTGCTCGCCTTGCCGCTGCGTCCCGGCTGACCCGAGAAGATCATTAAGGTGTCGGATACAATGTCAACGAGCTGTATGTCGTGGTCGATGACAAGCGCAGTCTTTCCCATCGATCGCACAAACCGCTGAATCGCCTTTGCAAGAACGATTCGATCCTCAACGTCGATGAAAGCTGATGGCTCGTCAAACGCGAATATCTGGGCGTCCTGAAGCAGGGTTGCCACAATCGCAACCTTCTGCAGCTCGCCTCCACTGAGCGTTTTGAGTTGCTTTTCGAAGAGCTTGTTCAGGTTAAGCGGGAGTATCAGCTGCGACTGTATGAGTCCTGTATCAACGTTCTTGTTAATCGACCTCAGGTAACTCAGAACATCCGTGTCGGTCTCTGCAGAGAGGTACTGAGGCTTGTAGGCGACTTTGGAAAGAGAATTGACCTCCCCGCTGGTTGGAGGCTCAAGTCCTGAGAGAATCTTCAGGAATGTGGTCTTTCCCAGGGCATTTGCGCCAAGGATTCCAACCACCTGTCCCATCTTGATTTCCGCTGGCTCAACGGTCAGCTCGAAACTTTCAAAATTCTTTTTGATCTCGGTGTAGCTGCAAATTATCGGAGTCTCTGTTTCATCCTCGATTGGCGAGTAGATGTCAAACCTGACGGGCTGATCTCTGAACCTAACATTCTCGACCTGCAGGTATCCTTCCAGTAGCTCGTTGATTCCGGTTCGAGCAGCCTGGATCGAAGAAACGATTCCATAAACTCCCGCCTCGCCGTAAAGTATGTGAATGTAATCGCTCAAGTAATCAAGAAACGAAAGGTCGTGTTCGACCAGGATCACAGCTGCCTTTTTCGTCAGCTCGGAAATTGTCTTTGAGACGTTCATCCTCTGGAACACGTCGTTGTAGCTGGAGGGCTCGTCAAACAGGTAGAGATCAGCATCTTTGAGAGAAGCAACTGCTACAGCGGCCCTCTGGAGTTCGCCACCGCTCAGCTCAGAAACGTTCCTGTCCAAGCTCTCTTTGAGCGAAAGGGAATCTGCGATTTCCGAAATGTCCTTGGTGGAGCCCGAAGTCTTTTCGAGCAATCCGCGAACCGTTCCGCTCCAGACCTTCGGGACATTGTAGACTGCCTGCGGCTTGATAGAGACTCGAAGTGTTCCGTTTGAAATTGCCTCAAAGTGGCTTCGGAGTTCCGTTCCCTGAAACTGATCAATAATTTCATCCCATGAAGGAGGGTCGTCATACCTTCCAAGGTTCGGCTTCAGCGAGCCCGCGAGTATGTTTAGCGCGGTCGACTTGCCCACTCCGTTCTTCCCGACGAGTCCGACCACGGAGTTTTTCTTGGGTATGGGAAGCTTGTACAGGCGGTAAGTGTTGATTCCGTACTGGTGTACCTTCTGCTCACCGAGTTCTGTTGCGAGATTCAGAATCGTTATCGCTTCGAACGGACACTTTTTCACGCAGATGCCGCATCCGGTGCATAGCTCCTCGCTGATCACCGCTTTTGCGTCCTCGCCGAGTACTATGCACTCGCTTCCCGTCTTGTTCACAGGACAAAATGAGATGCATTCGAGATTGCACTTTCTAGAATGACAGCTGTCCTTGTCAAGGACGGCTACTCTGTGGGACAACGAAACCAACCTTTTGAAATTTTTCTCGTTAGAATTACTGAATTGTGGAAATCCCGTATATTAGCATTGCATGTCCCAACCACACTTTTCACGATCCGAGTTTCCAATCCATAATGACTATATCCGAGTATTACTGCAATCTTACAGCACTAGTGTCGCCATTGAATTCTTTGTGTGGATTCAATTCCACTGTGAAAATTGAACTGCACTTGCGCAGTGACAAATCTGCAAGCGTTATCGATTCTTTTTTTCAAAGAGACTTTGCGGAGGCCCCCGGGGGGAGGGGGGGGGGGGGGTGGGTGAGGGTACCCCCTGGGGGAGGGG
>JAKAPU010000160.1 GCA_021806865.1 archaeon | reverse complement strand
GTATCAGTTCCTCGTCTATTCCACTTGATATGTTCTTGTTGTTTGTGCCCATGATGTGGTATGTGGCTGCGCAGGCGGCCTGAATATTTTCAATCGACCGCATTACTTCGCCCTTTGCCTCTTCAAGGGTCTTGCCATGCTCCATAGTTACAAGCTTTGCGAGTTCGTCCGCGTTTTCCTGCATCAGGTTTTCCAGCCGGAAGAGGAGTTTGATCCTGCTGGTAATCGGAACACTGGACCACTTGAGAAACGCATCATGTGCGTAGCTTATTGCCCGATCGACTGAAGCCTTTTCAGTGTCATAGACGGTTGCTATTGTTTTCCCGAAAGCCGGATTGAACACTTTGTACTCAGTTGTTTCCTCAGCATTTTCGAATCCGCCGTTCACGTAGTTTCTTACAGTTCCGAATTCTCCGCTCTTGCCTGCATTTGCTTTTTTCTCTGGAGTTAACAAACTTTCACCCTCTTATGAATCCATCTAATCGGAGAAAAGGGGACAGCATCCATGCGGCAGGCCTGTACCGTGCTGCTGCCTGTCTTCTCCTTTTGCATATGTCCAAAAATAAATGTTACAGCCGACCTTGACAGTTGCTTCATCTATGCTGAGCTCCCAAAGGATTTCATGGCCACGCCCCAGGCACACATCCCTGCGCGGAAGGACACGAACATAGGGCCTGTTCGGTTTTGTTGCGTGTTTGTTGCTATTTTATCCCGCTGTATTGTTTAAACATTATTTAAAGTTTATTTAAAATGATATCATGCGGGATAAAATGTAAACGATTCCGGCAATTTGTGTATTTCGTCCACTTGTGTTTACTACAAGGTAATTTTCAAAGCCCTTGAAGTGTACGCATCCTCATCCGAATCTTGCGAATCCGGGAAGCGGCCTTTTCTGTCTCACAAAGTTCTCCATGATTATTCCGGAGACGGATTACATCAGTCATCAGCCATCTGGAAGACCGGAGACATACGATGGAAGAATTCCAAAATGGAATCTATTGACCGGTCCTGAGAGCAGCGCATAACAAACGGAGGCATTGAAGCACCTCCGTACTAACGGCAGCGGATTGATTGAACATGCTGACGCACTCAATCATTACGTCGCCCAAATTCAGCAGCAGGAATAGCGAGCGAAATTCCTGTTTACTGGCCTTAACAATAAAAACAGAGCCCACGCCGCCGGAAGGAAAAACAGAGCTGAAACCAGCTCGCCAACGAATCCTATCCTGAACAGGTTCTGGGAAGACAGGACATTGCTGGCTGTGGCTGCCTCGTTTCCGAATACAAAAAGTCGCTAGCGGATATAGGCTGCCAAGATATACGTGGCAATGAAAATCAGACAAAATAACCCGGCCAGTCTCGCAATACGATTCGGCGATGGATCTTCAACTCGATTTAACATCTACATTACCTTAAAAGCCAGACATTGTTTGCGAAATATTATAACGTCTGTGTATAGTGATATTACCTCAATGAGAGAGATTATTTAAACGAGAACATCCACCATGGAGACCCAACATTTCTTGGTCAAATTGTTCTTTCCAAGCTCCACTGTCCGGAGGGTGCTGCTTTGCCAAGGCGTTCTCTGGACATGGTGAATTTGGCTCTGGTTTGTCGTGATTAATGCAAGAGTTTGGATTAGCTTTAGAATGCAGAAGTGGTAAATTTAATGTGATTTGGCCATTTACTCCGGGAAGAATAACTCAGTTTCCTTACTAACGAATGAAGGCTAAGCTTTGTAAAATCTCTGAAGGTTGAATTTTATCTCCCCAGTGGCTGGGTAGTCATACAGCTTATCTGGAAGATTTGGCAATTGCCTGCCTTCAACGTTCAGGACGCAGTTTTTTACTGCCGACTCCCTGAAAGTTCTCTCGTCTGCCACTAGTACCGTGTTTCAAAACTTGTGTTCAGGATTCCAAATCATCGGTTGATACCACAAAGAAGTGAATTCCTTATTCCAACCCCTCATTAAATGAGTTTGTAGCAGTAACGGAAAATGCAGAGGTATGTTTTGAATCACCACACTAGACGTGCTCGAGTCCAGAAGCAGATGAGCCTGGGCCTACGACTGCATCATAAGGATCTGGATGTGCTTTCAACTTCCCAGCAAGAAGCACTCTCCTCTTTACAAGATTCCTAGTCGCTCTTTTGAGCTCAGGCGCATCGTTCCACCGCGGGTCCCTTACACGGGTGATGAGTTTTTCACTTAGCTTCCAGTGAACCGCTTCGGAAACGCCAGACACTCTAGCCCATCTTTCACTAGCGGACATAGCAAGCCATGATTCTCTAAGTTTTGTCCTCTGTCGCTTCGATTGAATTAGAAAGTAGTCTAGCATTTCTCTGGCCTGTTCATAGGGGGCTATTGCGATTTGCTGAGAAGTCAGGAGGGTTGAAACATATCCTCTTTCATTGGACTGGTGGTTTCTGAACAAAAGCCTGAGATGAGCTTCAGACTCGCTCTTGACTTTGTGGTAGTGTAATTCCCCATCATGCGAAATAGCCCGAGAGGTGTCAATTCGAATTTTGTCTCCTTTTGCAATTATAAGGATTGATGCGATTAGATTTGGCAGCACAGGAGTGAGTCCAGCATCGATCCATTCCGAGCTCTGGTCGGCTACAAGGGTTGCCAGTGGTCCCAGAAGAGTTGAGATAGGGTACATTTCGGTGTCAAGCGAATTTGAATGGTCAGCACATAGTTCTTCCACAACCCTCCAGGGAATCTTCTCAACCCGACCGGGCCGTCCATCTTCTCTGCGGCCAGTGAAATAGTCCTTCATCCAGCGACCGAGTTTTGAACCTTGCTCAGTCCATTCCAATGCGCCAGTCTGCGAGATGAACACATCCCGGTCGGGGTCATAGCCTCTTGCTAGCATACCGACCATCCGCTTGTAATATCGACGTTTTTTCCGGTCTCCGTGCCACCTATGCAGAACCGCTCCTGGTACGAAGCCAACCTGAGACTGAACGTCTCTGTGAAACGATTTTGCCCAGCGGTGGAAAGAATCCCGGAATGGATTCGCTGCCCCTACCGAGTTTGTGACACAGGGGGAGGAGAGATCACCCATCATGGCATGTGCCATAAGATGATCCCCGCTTCCAACGACGGAACGGTCATAGAGTCCATGTTTCTCCACAATCTCACGGCGGGCTGCCCAAGCATAACCACTGTGGCCATGTCTGTCAAAGTCTCCCGAGAGGAAAAGTCCGGGATGTCTCCTGGCCGTAGCTGCGAAGCCTGACCAGACTATCCCTCGGCCGCGAAAGCGAGTTTGTCCTTTTGGTAACCATAGAGCGGTATCGAAGGGCTGGACAATTGGAACTTCGTTCAGGAGCTGAGAAGTTTCAATAGCCCAGCGCGGATTCTCGAAGAAGATATCTGTATCCAGCCATGCGACTTTATGGCACGACTTGGGCAGATGATGTATCGCAAGATTAAGGAGTCGTTCCTTCTGCCACATCACACTTGGGCAGTGAATGTGTATTACGTGCTCTGATGCGGGAAGCACAAAAGGTCGTTTTCCAAAAGATCCCTCAACGAGTAGCCAGTGAATTCCCGATTTCGTTATGCTGCGGAGATAAGCCCTTAAAGCCCTTGACTTAGAGGCGAAGCCTTCCGAATCGAAGTATGTCGAAACAACCCAAAGATCGTCAGGAGCTTCATAGCGTTCAGCTGCCCGAATCTCCCTTTGAACATTGGCAGCACTCATAGAGGCATCTCCGAAGACGTCGGATTGTCGAACTCATTCGTGAAGGTCTCTTTGGGGAGGTCAAGTACGGTAATTCGATCTCGCCACTGTGCTTGAATTTGTCCACTATCAGACTCGGTGAATATCAGGCCATCCAGAAATTCCATCGTCGGAAAATCTGCCAATTTGCCCCCAAAGATTATCGTTCTAACCACTTCGATCTCCCGATCGTGACCAATGTGGATATGGAGGCTGCCAGCAGGGGTGGATCTAATCCTGGTTTCCACATTCCGAATGAACTGGGTAATAATATCCTTCGCTGGACGCATAATGGTAAGAGGGACATCTCCATCAAGCCAGAGTTGTGTGAACGCCTGTCCCCGAAGACTGGCACGATAGGCATCTCTGAGCTGCTTGTCGACAGTGCCCCGATATATAACCGAAAACATTGAGTCCTTGCCTGCCAGGATTGATCCAAAGTCGGGATTCTCGTCCCGGAAACCGGCATCGATTTCGGCGGCAGTCTGGATTGAGCGTGGGATGCTGGTATGACTGACGGAGAGGTGGCAAAAATATGGAAGTTCTCGTCCAAAACGTCGGGCGATTTCGAGACCTCTAGGTGTTAGGGGAACATTATCAAGGGCAACATTAGCCGGAGAGGATTCTCTTCGGCGCTCAGAGTGGCGGATGAAAGCCACCGCTCGTGTTGATTTGTCTAGGTTCTTCAACGAGAGAAGAACCGGCTCTCCAAATTTGGGGATCTCGGCACTACTGCCGCCAGTTGTCCCCTCATTCGTAGAAGTCATCTTGGGGGAAACTGAAATGATGCTAGGAACCACCTTCGTTGACGCTGAGACGGCGCCTGGTCTCCATAGCCCAAGAAGATTAAGCCGAAGTGTGTCCACATCAATTCCTTGCATAGCGCGAATCGCTTCAGTGGTTTCTTTCTTCAATTCTGCTGCAAATTGGGGATGCTCTGCAAGGTAAAGCGGTACTGTTTCCTTCACGTATCCGAAATTGACCCTATCGAATCCTAAAACGCGGAAATTACGAAGGAAGAGCGGAATCTCATGCAGGTTGGAGGTTGTAATGGTCATATGGCCTGCGATAATCAGCTTTGAACCTATCAGATCGCGCGCCCGTCTCATTCGTTGAATGTTTTCCAAGACACGTTCAAATCTGGAACCGATGTTAACAGACTCGTGCCCCTGCTTAGTGGCCCCATTCAGCGACACAATAACACTGTGCGCGAAACGCGCCAGACGCCCGGCCCTCTCTTCACTGATGGCCAATCCATTGGTTAGGACCGTATACCGTTTCCCAACTTCTTCCAGGTGATCTATGTACTCCAAGCATTCCCGGATAACTAAAGGCTCACCCCCACGAATCATGATCGTAGTGAATGGCGAAAGGTCCACATTCCGAATGACCAGTTCTGGGTCCAGTAGAATGGGGTTTGCAGCGTGTCGCTGGGGGTTGTCGCACATCTTGCATCTGATATTGCATGCCTCTCCAAAACTGATGTGAAGTTTTTTCAGAGAATGGTAGTCAATTCTGACTCCTTCGTGCCCCCAAGGAACCGAATGTGTTTTGTCAAGGAGGTTGCAATTCGGGTAACAGGACAGTTCGCCATGTATCGAATCTGATCTCAAGCGCATTGCAGCCTTTGAGTTGACGACTTCACGCAGGGGAGCATCATGTATGTTTCCGTAGGGTTTTGGTTTCTGGTGACAACAGGCGAATACCTCGCCGGAGCGATTTATATAGACACCATCCCACAGATAAGAACAGAAGGTTCCCATTCAGGTCTAGTGGTCATCGAGAATTACAGAGAAATAGTCTTCGTTCTATTCTCTGTCAAAATAAACTGTCACATTGCCTGAAGCCGAAGTTCTTGTCTCGCTTCAACGCATATTCTTCATGATGAAAAGTCTTTTGAAGTTGCAGTATTTGGTGCAAGGAGTGAAATCGATCGAGATCAGAGATACCAGAATCGAAGCGCTTTATGCGGATAAATGATCAATCAAGAAAAGAACCAGAGGCCATGGCCTGCGTGATGGACTCGTGGGTCGTTCTTAAGGGACTGTAGTGCCCATCTGACCGAATGATGCCATTCTGGCTCATCATTGCCTGAATTGCAGTTAGAACTGCATAGATAACTGTTATCGCAAAGAGAAGGATATGATGCCTCAACATAATCGTATACATCTTGCAGCCGAAGTCTTCCTCTAGGCAGGAATGAAAAAGAATTGTTTAGCAAGATATGCCGCAGTTGGTTGCACTTATAATTGCTCACAACTAAGCCCCCTTATTGTTTTGATATCACTTAACCCTTATAATGTTATTTTGACGCGATTACCCATGTTTCGTACATATGGGGAGACTGTGTGAAAATCAAATTCCGGAAGTAATTGGATTTTACACAGGACAGCTACACATGTTTGTGAGGAATTATGTTCTGTTGCCGTGCCTATATGGAAAGGGGTAACAGGGGTA
>JAKAPU010000159.1 GCA_021806865.1 archaeon | reverse complement strand
AAAGCGTTTGGTGATTTTTGGAGGATCAGTTCAAATTGACTAGGTCAATTAAGGGCAGGGCTTCCCAGTCCCATTCCAAAATAATGCCTCCCTCAATCGGTATTGACATCTGCGGTTTTCATTTGATATCGCCTACAATGATTGCTTCAGGAGTGCTCGGGATCTCCTTTGATCTATTTCCAAGAATCATCGCAAACGGTTGCGGCGCTATTGTGTCCAAGTCAATAGGTCAGGAGCCGAGAAATGGTTACAAAAACCCGACAATGACGGGCGTCGAATCTGGATATCTTAACGCAATCGGCCTTGCAAACCCCGGCGTCGAAGCATTCGCCGAGGAGTTGAAAGCTGAATTGAGGGGCACTCCTTTGATAGTCAGTATATTCTCCGGTTCTCCTGAAGGGTTTGCAAGTCTTGCCGAGCGGCTCGACGAATTTCCGTTTCTAGCTTATGAGTTGAACTTGTCCTGCCCTCACGTGAAAGAAGTTGGCTCGGAAATTGGTGTGAATGCCGACGAAGCTGCAAAAGTGGTTCAGAGTGTCAAGCGCGTCACCAGCAAGCCCGTGTTGGCAAAGATGCCAGCAACAATTCCTGAGGTTGGCGAATGGGGTAAGATCGTAGAGAGAGCGGGAGCCGACGCAATAGTCGCGATCAACACAGTTCGAGCAATGAAGATAGAGGTAGAGTCTCGTAAACCAATACTCTCAAACAGAATTGGCGGACTTTCTGGTCCGGCTATTAGACCAATAGGAGTGCGCGTAATCTATGAACTGTACGAAGCTGTGTCAGTGCCGGTTATTGGAGTCGGAGGAGTTTCCGATTGGAAGACTGCAGCAGAGTATCTTCTGGCTGGTGCGGCAGCCGTTCAGGTCGGCAGCGCAATGGGTCAAAGCTATCTTTCGACATTCGGAGAGATCAACAAGGGTCTTGCACAATATCTGAGAAGACAAAACTTCTCGACAATAACGGAGATGATTGGCGCTGCCCACAATTGACATAATCAGGACAACAAACATCTCAAGAGTCGTACAAGAATCGGTCAACATACGAACCTTCGTCTTCGAAGATGCTCTTTCATGTTCGGCCGGGCCAGGTCAATTCGTAATGGTCTGGCTCCCAGGAGTTGGAGAATTCCCAATGAGCGTTTCATTGAGCTACGGAAGAAATCAATCCAGCATCGTCGTCAAGCCAATGGGTGAAGGATCGAAGGCCCTTTACGAATCAAAATCGGGAGATCGCATTGGAGTGAGAGGGCCTTATGGAGTCCCGTTTTCGCTGCCTAAATCCTCAAAGAGAGTACTAATGGTTGGAGGGGGAACAGGCATAGCACCAATGATTTCACTTGCCTCACTTCTTACAAGGACTAAAACCCATGTCTCAATGGTCATAGCCGCAAAATCAAAGCCAGAATTACCATTCGTCGGCAAGGCTAGGCGGTTGCTGGGAAAGGAGAACGTGTATCCTGCAACTGATGACGGTTCCTTCGGATTCAAGGGGCTTGCGCACAAACAGGCTTTGGAAGTCATAGAAAGAAAGAAACCGGATGTGATTTTCGCGTGCGGCCCGGAGCTCATGATGCGTGCCCTCTATTTGATCGCGAAAGAGCGCCAGATTCGGGTTCAGTTCAGCCTTGAACGCATAATGAAATGTGGCATAGGAATATGCGGGAGCTGCAGTATAGGGGACATTGTGTTATGCAAAGATGGGCCCGTCCTTGACAATGAAAAACTCGAGAAGATAAGTTCCGAATTCGGACTAAAGTTCAGGGACAAGGCGGGTCGCCTAGTGCTCAGATATCCAAGGACGACAAGGCTTAAAGGCAATGGAGATAGGAGTAATCCAGTGAACTAGATGCCAACCCACGGTTCTTTGACAAAGGCTGGAAAAGTGAGATCACAGACGCCAAAATTGCAGGGAAGGGTCAGAGTGGGCCCGATTCCGAAGGAACGAAACAGGCGCACTTTTGTAAAGCGATATTCCGAAAAGAGGAAACCAGGACAGAACTGGATTAATGTTTGAGAAATTTATCCAATAACTGAGGCTTTATATAGACCGATATGAACCATTCTAGCGTTAGCCATTGACTTTCAGAGGAAAAGACGGACAATTTCACACCGATGAGAATAGCCCTCACCCTAACGGAACTTCTGGAACCGGTCCACGCAAGCAATTTTTGGAGAGGCATCCAGAAATTCAAAATGGTACAGTCACATCTCAACAAATGCCCATCGGTTTATCGCAGGAGTACTACGAACTGTATCAGTATCTCGTCAGTACCAAATCCCTTACTACTACATGGCTTCGGCGTGGTTTTGGCAAGAGTAAGAAAAGTGGTACAGTCAGCAACTACATTGCATTTTTGAAATCCCTGTGCTATTTTTTCGGATTTAGCGAACTAAAGAATGCGAAGAAAGAAGACCTGCTAAAGCCAGAACAAGAACTCAGGAAAAGAATAGTAGTAGAGAGGGACATGTACCAGAGCAAGAGAAACGCTATTCGCATAATCCAACAATATGTGGATTGGCAGAACGAAATTGGCTTTGCTGCAAATACAGCAATAGGAAGGTATGGGCTGCTATGCGAATACATCAGAGCTTTAGAGTACGCTGAAATTCACTCCGATGATGTGAAGCGCGACATTGCAGGACTCCCTAAACGAGGTCAAGCCCGAGACATTCCTCTGAACCACGAAGATGTTCGTCTAATTGTCAGTCATGCACAATACTGGCATAAACGCCGCTTGCTCGCGATGCTCTCGTCGGGCATGAATCCGATTGATTTGGTAAGCTTACGCGTCAGGAACATTCATTTTGACGAAGGCCCCATTCGAATCACATCTATCAGAGCCAAAACTGGTACGAATATTGAGAGTTTCTTCACAAAAGAAGCATGGGAGTACGTAAAGCGCGGTGTTGATTGGAACAATCCGCTCGCCTTCGTGTTCAACAATGAAAAGAGGTACGAATCTATTAGTGATGATGAATATCAGCGAACGGTTGCTTTGAAGGAATCAGCAAATTTAAGCGGAGCGTTTCACAAACTGATACTTTCAATCGCAGAGAAAGATGTAGAGTTCGGGCGCAAAAACATCTACTCTGTGCGGAAATTAGCAGTAACGGGTAGAAACATGCTTTCAATCTCTCTACGAACATTGACACGCAAGTTTTTCTTATCTTGGGCAACCAAAGCTGTCGGAGTAGATCATGCTACAGCGCGAACATGGATGGGGCACAGTGAGTACTGGCAAACATACAGCAGAAAACCACTTGAAGAGAGACAATCACTCTATCGGGCTGCGGAAAAGTATCTTACGATTTTTGCAGAGCCAACCGACCTGATTGCCGAAAGAATTGCGCAGACTCTAATCAATATAGAAATGATGCCTTTCCTTTCTGACCAAGAAAAAGACGAAATGAAAAAGAGACTACAACAACAACCAATCAAAACGCAGCAAGAACTGATGGAATTTGTCAGACAGGAGTTTAAGACCTTCAAGACAAAATACACATCACTAGAAGATTTCACAGACCATCTAGAGAAGGAACACAATCCAAACGACGTTGTCAGAAATGTTCAGGCAGACCCAAAGAATGATGAGATCAAATATACTCTTGAGGAGCGATTCTCAAAAGCACGAGTTCAAGTCAAGGCTGAAGAATTACAAATGTTCATGGATAACGGTTATGAGCCAATTCTAGAACTGAAATCGGGCGATTTTGTCATGAGACGCGTAGAACCCCTGAAGGACAAGATAACAGACGAACGATAGGAAATAGGGCGTTGCTAATTACCACGTGATGGGAAAATGACAGTTTTCACGCTTCAAAGAAACATACTACTCATAGTTAATACCTACTACAGCTCTTCTGACCAACTGTCTTTCTTTCTTCGGAACTTGATCATCAGTGAGTATGGGAAGCTTTCTCCAATGCTTGCCCACTCTTCTTGATTCCTCGATACAGTTATCACAGAACAGTTCAGACACTTTCGTAGCTTTCCGAACGACGAGTGCATTGAACCAGTAGACTCCTTCCGTTGTCGGTTTGAAGACCTCATTACAACCGTCACAAAGATACTCTCTTGTCTTATCTACACCGCTTGAGCTTATTCGAATTTTCAGGATATGGTTTTTCATCCAAAGAGTGCTTGAAACTTCAGAAGACGAGTCTTTCATGTCGTTGGGTTCACTTTTTCTTATGAGAACAAGACGTTAAGGTAACATTCTCTACTGTCAAAGATGCTTTGGCTCACTTTTACTCTCAGAATTTGATGCTTCATTTAGTTGCAACTTAATTGGTTTGGTCATAATGATGGTTAGGCACGAGACTGAATAATATCGACAAGTATTTCTGAAAAATTCCACAGCACAAAATCCCTGACACTTAGTTCCACTCCCATATCATTCATTTTTTCCAAGAGTTCCTGTTTCAAGACCTCCTTATCAGCTACCAACTGGGAGAACTTCTTACCTCTCAATTCACGTCCTATGTTTTCAGCAACTGCCGGAATAACCTTTCCTCTAGCACTATCTTCACCCTGCCAATGAACATCGGTATTCCTGTAAACGACACCGCGTCTCCCGTATTGACCCAATGCGCTTCTTGCAAATGCAAACATTCGTCCCCTTACATTAGGATTAGAAATAGCGTCGAGATAGTCAAGCGTGTTGTGCAAGTCAGCAGCCAAGATTCCTTGCTCGCCTAACTGTTGTAGGACCAATGACCGTAACATTGTCAGCCCAGCCTTGCTCTTCCGCCACTCATCGTGTCCCATTTCCAAACCGCTCCCTTCAAGATACTTTTGAGGGAAATCAATAATGTCATTGACTTCCCTGCTAATTTCTTTGTCTACACCAAACTTTTGCGCCCACTTGTCATGAATATACCACTTTGGCGTAATCAGTCACTCTTACCCTTAGCGTTTTATTCTCGCGACATAATCAATTTTTGTTCCTGTTACCCAAGTATATCATATCCTCTTCATCGAAGGCGAAGAGTCCGTATGCTGTCCCTCTAAAGTTCCTTACGAATTCCCTGCGCTGGGAAGTTGTGCCCTCTGGATATAGAAATAACCCAAGTTCTTCGCCGCCGAGTTCCCTTTCGTTTACTTTGAATCCTATTGACTTGAATGCTTGCATCAAGTCGTTCATTTCAGGACTCCAGTTCTTTGAGTCGGAGATTTTCCAGGATGAGGAGTACGTTTTTTCCACATTCTTTTGATTTACTATCTTCATCCTGCTTGCCATTCCCTTTGACAACGGAATGTTGATGTATTTTGAAAGGTAGATGTACGGTTCTTGTTCAGTCGCGAAGCCGGAAGATGCCTCAGGCTTTCCCCATTTCCTTACAAATCTAGAGGTCTCGTTTTGCTTCTTTGTTTGGATCTCCATTTCTCTGTTCGACTTGACGGGTCTGAGTGCCTCCTCCAACTTCTGCACGGTTTCGCCTTTCTGTTCTTCCTTTGAAAGTTCCTCAAGTTTCGAAGCAAAGGCACGCCTAGCTTCTTCTGACCAGTTGATGTTGGGATGTGCTTCAAGTGAAAGTTTCATCTCGTCTGGAACGGATACTGTGATATTCGGCATTTTATCTCGTTATTTTACTGTGTTGGCAGTGTCTATAAGGTTATCACAGACACACAGAAACCTGTGTCTCACTGGATAAGCGTGAGAAATATTAAGACTAAAGACATAGAGTTATTCAGCACATTCGGGATGTAGTTGTTCCTGGGCAACTGCTCGCAAGACCAGCCGCCTCCCTGCTTCGTCCCTACTCTCCGCTACGTCGGAAAATTCACCCCTTCCGCTTCGCTCCTCCCCCTCTTTTCCGACTCGCTCCGTTCGCTCCTCGCACCCTAAGGGCTTCGCTCGCTGTCGCTCGCTCGGGGTGTCGGCTGGTCTTGCTCGCGGGTTTAAGGGGGGTGTTAGGGGGTGTCGCCAAGGTTTTCCGAATTTCTCAAAAACAAGCAAGGTTAAAGCATATTTCATCAGGCATTAGAGACATCATGGCTCAAGTGCAGCACAAAGAAGACCAGTTTATTGGTTTCATTGGCTACTACACTCTAAAGTCCGACCATGAACAAAGGGAATATGCTGAATTTCAACGCCCGACAAGAGCTCAAGAAACACGAATTGATCCAGTTAGTTACATCAAGAGGAAGGAAAACGAGAACGTCTTAGTTGCTGGGCGCTCTGGAGC
>JAKAPU010000158.1 GCA_021806865.1 archaeon | reverse complement strand
GGGACGTCTTGCCGATATATTCCTCGCCTTTGATGCAAATCAAGTGGACAGTGGAGGAACCTGATGCGTGCTAGATGTACTGACCATATCTATGCAGAGAACGTTAGTTCCTGAACTCGATGAGTTACTGAGTCTGGGAGTTGGACTCTTTTCACTCGCTCTTCTTGCAGTGACGTTGATCGCCTACAGGAAGAACAGACAAAGGAGACTGCTCTTTGTGTCTGGAGCCTTCGGACTGTTCGCAGCCAAGACGCTCGTGAGACATCTTGACATCCTGATCTTCAACTGGGGTTCTACTACAACCGAATTCCTCTATTCCCTGGTCGATTTTGCGATCCTGCTTCTCTTCTTTCTCGCAATCTCAATCAAGAACTAGTCTACATGTCAAGAGTACTTTCGTGAACCAAGATGCCCAATTTGTCGCATTCCACTATGATCTAAAAGCCGATTGAAGTCTCACTTTGAGATCTCCTGCTTGATTTCTTCTGAAGTTTTCACTTCGGCACTGTACCAGTAGCTCTCGTAATTTAGGGCTCTCTCGTGGGACATTCCAAGCTTGCCTTCAGGATCGTCGAAGGCCGTAACGCAGTCTGAGACCATGACCGGAACAAATCCTCGGAAGAAGGCATCTGCCGCAGTGTGTTTGTCGCAGCAATTAGTGTGAAGGCCCGTGATGTAGAGCTTGTCACCTGGCTTGAACCCAAGCTTCTTGAGCAAAGAGTCCATCGCAGTGGGTTTTCCTCCGTTGTCAGAGAAACCACTGTAAGTCCCTTTCTCGACTTCGAACAACTGTTCGCCTTTTTTCACCTTCGAGATGTCAGTCTGCTTCCAATTCCTCTGAAAGACCCGAAGTTTGATCTTTTCAGGCAAGAGCCCGTCCACGATCTTTGAGCCTGGCGTGCCTTTCATCGAATGCGGACCCCACTTTTTGAGCTCAAAGTCAGTTTTCAGGTGACGGTCGGTAGTGTAGATAACAGGAAGGCCTGCAGCAAGGAACGATTCCTGCAAAGCCTTGATCCTTGGTACAAGTTCTAGCCCCCTCTCGAGTGCAAGGCTTTCGTTGTAGCTCTTGAGGAGAAAATCGTTGGTCATGTCAACAATAAGGAGTGCCTTTTTGCTTCCTGTTTTCGAAGGCATTTTGATTTCTGTGCTATCATGTAGCATCATGTTTTTCTTTCTTTCCGTTTCGTGTATTTGCCAAAGTTCAGCATCCTCGAATCGAAAATTGAAACCCTGGAGAGACTAGATGAGTCCTAGAGCTTGCAGCCGCACTTTTTCCTCTTTAGGATCTTTACCTGGAGTTTTGGAGAGTCCACGAAAACATCCTGGACAGCGCTTCCAGTAGCAAGGGATCTGTCAAGAGGCGAGTTGTGCTTGTATCCGCGCTTTTCAAACTCTTTGACCAGATCATCGTGACGCAAGTATAGTGCCCTGAGTTTGTCCCTCCATCGCAGTACTTCTGGGTGTTTCGAGTAGCCCTTTCTTTGATGAACAATTATCGACCATATCGCATGTATTTCACTATGTTCGCCGAGCAAGTGTCTACGACAGAGTTTTGATGGAGGGATATCCCAGACTCTCAATTGTATTTTTTTCTCCTGTGATTAGAATAAGCTCATGCTAAACTAGTTTCGATTGTCAGAGAAGTAGCATTAGTGAAAGAATTAGACCGAAAATAATCTGCCCACCAAAACTCACCATCGCTGGCAGTTCCCCAATGGGTGTCTGAAAGGAGGAAGCCCGTTATCGCTTTGTGAATCGGAACTAATGTTAGCAACCAGAGTAGCATGGCATAGAATATACCAATCACTAGAGGCTGGAAGCTTATTGATATTTGGTTTGTAATCCATACGAATAGTGGAGACAAGATCCCTGCAAGGAGGCCGTTGAGTTGGAGATAAAATTCCTCCGGCATATAGGTCGAAGCGGCAAGCTAATCCTCATATCTTGTTGGTTCGGGACTCACCCGAGCTTGGCAAAGTCTTGGAGAGAATAATTCTGTCTTGGAGCGGAGGAAAGGACAGCGCGCTTTCCCTTCACGAGTTGAAAAGCTTGATGGGCCACAGGTTCGATGTCACAGGAATTTTGACAACATTGACAGAAGGTTATGACCGGATCAGCATGCATGGCGTCCGCAGGCAGCTGCTGGAAGCCCAGTCAAGATCGCTCGGAATTCCTCTTCAAGAGGTGTGGATACCACCTAATGCATCAAATGAAATTTACGAGGAGAGAATGGCTGAAGCACTGAAAAAATGCGCTGTCGAAGGTGTTTCGAGGGTCGCCTTTGGGGATCTGTTTCTTCAGGACATTCGCCAGTATCGGGAGAAATTCTTTGATAATCTGGGTATCGAGTGCCTCTTCCCAATCTGGGGCAAGGACACGAAGAAGCTTGCCGAATATTTTGTGGATTCTGGTTTCAAAGCGATAGTTTGCTGTGTCGATCCTAGGAAGTTGGGCAAGGAGTATTGTGGAAGAGAGTATGACAGGAGTTTCCTTTCCGAGCTTCCAAAATCAGTTGATAAGTGTGGCGAGAATGGTGAGTTTCATACCTTTGTTTACGACGGGCCCGTATTCGAGGAGAGAATAAACGTGAAAGTTGGAGAAACAGTCGAAAGAAGCGGATTTTGCTTCACGGACATTACATCAGATTAGAACCGAAAGGGCTGCACTCACAGAATCCTTTGTTCATAGCTACGGCGCCGTGCAGTTGGACCCACAGTACTCCCAAGCATATACCGACCCGTTGTACATTGGGAGCTGGTCTGGTCCCACCTGCGCCATCTGCCACGAAGCCGTAGAGTTGTAAGTCCATATCGACCAGTATTCGCTGTTAGTGTTCGCGAGGTTGAAAATCGAAGTTACAAAGTGAGAGGCGTATTGAGGATAGTAGGTTGCGTTCAATTTTCCATCGGTGATCACTTGAGTTGCAACATACAAATTCCAGCCTGGCTGAACCTTTGTGCTGTTGTACCATGTCATCGTCCCATTTCCATAATCGATCAAGACGTTAGAGACGTACTTCACTTCCAGCTGCTTGAGCTCGCCCAAGTAGATCTTGTTTGAGGCCTCTGCTTGGTTGTACTGATAGTAGTAAAGAGCTGCAAAACCCGAAACGATGACAACGATAGCCACTAGGATTGCTATCACGCCATAGAGTGTTTTTGTCTGCGCCATAGACTAATTCGCCTCTGCTCTCTGTGCTGAGACTTCCGCCATTTTCAGTGCATTTTGCGGTTGGAAGGCGCGCGAGAAGTACATTATGATTACCGGAGCAAGTAAAGTTCCAAGCACAAAGTCGCCTAATTCATGTGGAATCATAAACGGGATTCCGACTAGCTCAAAACCCAGCAGCACCATCAATGAGTGAGCTCCAGTTAACAGACCTGTTGCGATGTTTGTCTCAAAATCCCACACAAATGCGCAGATCGCAAGTATTGCTCCGAAGAAGGAATTTTGAAGAGAAAATGGACGAAGGCTCTGGGGCTTGCCCCAAATTTTTGACGCTCCATAGCCAGCCAGTGCGAAAAGAAGCTCTCCTACCACAAGAAACGGAGTGATGTATCCTGCAATTCCGTAGGGGCTAATGAAGCTCCACACCAATTCTGAGAAAACTGCGATAGCTGCCCCTATTTTAAAGCCGAAAGCGTAGGCCGATGAAAAGACTAGCGTGTCAAAAAGTTTCACATTAGGTAGTGGACCCATGGCGTAGTCGCTGGCTATCACCAACGAAGTGAAGATGGCAATTATTGAAATGGTTCTCGAGGAGTTCAAGCCAGCTGGCTGGCTAATCCAGCCAGCTCCTTAAGGATTTCGAACTCTGCGAAGCGTGCAGGAAGATAATCCGTTGAGTCGTAATGCTTTCTTTAGCGATATGAATCATCTCAATCAGAACTGTTAGTCTGTTCTAGAGATATGGCGATTTTGGTCAGAAGCTGGTAACTTGATACTGGCCGTAGTTACATAGATACTCCAAAGAGTCTCACTAGTTGAAACCAAATCTCACAATCTTCTGCAGCAATCCGGGAAGATACTTCTACTTTTGTCAAATCAGATTGACGTCCACTTCCTTGTGAGAATTTCAGTGCAACTGTCTTCTTGGAGTTTTCATTGTAAGTAATTCGTTGTCATTAGGCGATCGAATGGATAAGATATTCTGCGCCATATCCCAAGAAGATGCATAGTATCGTAACGGCGACCCAGTGCCAGATGATCGAGAAGAGGACCGATCTATTCATAACAGTCGGGCCCCTCGCACTTCCTGCTCCTATCATACCTCCTATGACAACTTGAGTCAGTGAGATGGGAACTGCTATTTGGGTGAACGCCCAGGTCACAAACGCAGCACCTAGCAGGGCCGACACTGTTTTGAGCTCACTCAGCTGAACTATTCTTTCTCCAACTACTTTGGCTATCGATTTCCCAAATAGAGCGGTGCCAGCGACGATTGCAGCGTAAATCGAAATTTCGACCAAGAAGAGCAGATGCGCTGGCGATCCCGTAACTGATGATCTAGCAACAAAAGACAGAATTATTCCAACGTTGTTAGCTCCCAGAGCATAAGAGACATAGAATACAGCAACCAATAGTATGATCCGGTTTGTCCAGGATGTCGCAGGAAGAGAAAACGACTTCATGGCTCTTGAAGCAATTTCATAGATTGCTATTGCCACCACCACGCAGACAAACGGAGCAATAAGCCACGAACCGATTACTCGAACGAGAAACGCAAAGCTGATGCTTGCATTTGCCGAAATCGCGACACCTAGAAAGGCCCCTACAACGCAGTTAGACAAGCTCACTGGAATCTCTGCGATGGTAAGTATGAGAAAAAGAACAAGGGAAGTAGCTGTCCCAGCCAAGAGCTCTTGGTTTGTGAGATGTATCGTGACCAGATCTCCAACTATGCTGTGAGACATCTTCGAGCCCTCTACCAGCAGACCGGCGAGTATTCCTAAGAGAGTGACGGCAAGCGATATGTTGTATCTTATCAGATTGGAGAGATTGCCCGTAGTCAGCCCCGAATTATTCCAGCCAAGAACAAAAGCTAGGAGTATCGAGAAAACTATGAGGAGCTCGAAAGCGAACGTGGGTGAGATGGCAAGAATCCCCAAAGAATTTGATTCCTTCTCTCAAGTGTAGCCCTTAGCGATCAGGACAAGCAGTACATCTGACGCATCTTCAGTGTTGTCCGCTACGTTGTCTGCCGTCTCCAGGAATTCTCTGAGCATCACTATGTCTAATGGATCGGCTTTGATTTCGTTTCTTAGGAGATTTTCTAGTATCGAGCCTCGAATTTCATCGGCTTCCTCCTCTCTTCGCTCGACCTGAACTGAGAGTTTCACCACCTCAGTCTTAGCGTTCTTCTCTCGCAAGGCAAGCACTGCTTTTTTCAAAGCCTCGGCGGTTTCGACCAGTTTGTTGACAAAGGACAGGACATCTCGCCTGAACATGTAGTCGATGGCAGAGCTTGAGATATCTCGTTGAAGGAATATTTGCGAAGAATCTTTGGCCGCGTCTGCGATGTTGTCTATCTCCTCGAGAAGAAGAAGGATATCTTCTCTCACCCCTCCGAAGAAGGACCCGCTGCTAATTTGCTCCGCTGCTTTTTGATGCAGCGCATCTGCTCTAGTTTCAATTTCTCCTATCAATCTGCATTCTTGCAGGACTGCGGCTCTATTGTGATCCTTCAGTGCAGAAACAAGTATTGGAAGGTGTCTAGCAGCATCTAATGAAGCGTCTAGATGTCCAATTACTTGGTCGAGGACGCGTTCTTCTCCGCGAGATAGGAAATCGAAAAAGCGATGTGGCAAGTTGATGTTTCTCTATTGATTTGTGCTTATCCAAGTGTTAAAGGAATTGCCTGTAAGACTTTTTTTGTAAATTCTCAAAGCGGTTTTTGGATATCTAGATTCAAATTATCCTTTGTACATACAGTGGTAGGCTGTAGAAATCGGGCAAAAATCCTACTCGATCAACAGTGCACCGCAATTGATTATAACGCCTCGAGTTTTCCGAAAGTTACCTTTCCTTGAAAGGTCGTATAAACCATGCAAATCCCAACCATCGTAGATGTTCTTGAGGCAAGGAAGACCATTTCTCCCTACCTCAGCAAGACCCCCTTGCGCCTCAATTTTGCTCTGAGCAAACAGTTATCCACTGAAGTTTATGTAAAGTATGAAAATCATCTCCCCATCAACGCATTCAAAGTG
>JAKAPU010000157.1 GCA_021806865.1 archaeon | reverse complement strand
TGATTTCACTTGCAAAGTATGCAGAAATTGGCGCAGCAAGGAAGAAGAAGACGAAGATCATAGCCCCTGCTGTTGAGAGTGCCGATGACGGAACACTGGACGACCATCCAGCCGAGGTTGCGTTTGCGATTACCTGTGAAGAGCTCAATCCAGTTGCCATTTGAGAATCGTAATTGTTCAGTATCGTTTTATGACTCGTAGTCAGCAGGTATCCGAAGAATACGAGTATCACGATAAAGCCGTAGATCGACACTATGCGAAGGAACCAGAACCAACCCTTCGTGCTTCCGATGGCGAGCCCGAAGATCAGGGCCAGCACAACACCAGCGATTATTGACAGATTCAGAGGAGATGTGTAGATCAGGCTCAAGATCGTGTTCAGATACTGCGGATACGAAGTGATGAAGGCTGGACCAACAAATGCTTCGAGCGAAACTACCGCCAATGTTCCGATTCCCACAACGAATGAAAAAAGAACCATGAAGGATGGGATCATTCCCCAGACAGGATGAATGACGCGTGAACCGAACACATAATCGCCGCCGGCTCGCGGCATTGCAGATGCCAAAGCAGCAGTGTTGTATGCGAGAGCGAGAAGAAGTACAATAGAAATGCCGAAGATCAAATACAGGTCTGTTCCTTCGTAAATGGCCGGAAGCGTGAGCACTCCCAGTGCTATCAGGACGATTGGTCCAGCCGCGAGAAAAGTGAAGGAGAGAACGTCGATCGCGGATATTGACTTCACTAGGCCAGTAGAATCACGAGTGAACACCGATTTCTTTGAATCGTCGGGCAACGAACCGTGGCGACTACAAGTAGTTTCTTAAGCCTTGCGTTAGGGCGCATTTTCTCAATAAACAGCTATCGGAGCAACGGGCGAGCCTGCCCCGCCCTTTATCTTGAGCGGAGCACACACAAACATGAACTCTCTCACTTTTTGATCTGCAATCTCATCGAGCTTCAAATTCTCCACCAGATGTATTCCGTGCTCTTTGATCAATACTTGGTGGCAAGGGAAGAGGAGCTTTGAATTGGCTTGAACTACATCGAAGCTGGATGTATCCGCGCCAGTTATGGCGATCTTCATCTTGGCCAACCATCTTGCAGCGTTAACTCCGACGCCAGGCGCATTGCCCAGATATTTGGCGTTGTCCTTCATCCATAGCTTGCAGTAGCCTGTGTAGAAGAGGACCGCGTCTCCTGGTCTAATTTCAGTTTTGGTCCTCTTCAGCAGAGTCTCGATATCCTTCCTCGTAATTTCATACTCTTCTTCCAGCCTATCTGTTCCAAAATGTTCTGGAAAATTGAGCAAGACTCCGCGCGTTATGACTGGAGGCATAGTGTCTATTCCCAGATGCGTTGTTCCAGAGTCAGTTTGTATTTCTCGAATGTCAAACCCGTTGTAGAGTTCGTGACCCACTGATGCGTGGTTCAGCGAATCGACATGAGTTCCGGTATGATCAGAGAGTTCGTATCTGCAAACAGTAGATCCAAGCCGATTCGTGTACTCTTTGAAATCTTTCAGACAATTGTCGACAGTTCTGAACGTAGAATAGAAGAACGGGCCGTGAAACCAGACCGTTGGCATTCCGGTTTCGTACATCTGAGCGAGGCTTTCGGCCTTGCCGCGCCTCACGATCTTCAATGAAGAGAGCAATACCTCGGGCGTTATCCGATTCAGAGCACCTACTTCCGATTGCATGGGAAGGCTTTCTGACCTTCGAATTTAACGATTCGCAGAGCCACCGTAATGAGTTTTCGAAAAATTTGTCCTGGTTCGATGTGTGATGATTTCAGTTTCTTGAGCATCCACATGCGCAGTCCGAATCTGCAAACTGGTTTCACTCACACGAGATTCAATACGTATGGAATAGTTTGCCCAAAGCGAATGCCGCGGCTTGCATTCACTTTTTCAAATTAATGACTCTCGAAACTGATATATCAAACAAGCGCCTAAAGGCGGGCATGCCATCTGCGAAAGATCGTGCAGTGTTCCTTTCTCAGGACGACATACCGACATCGTGGTACAACATCCAAGCTGATCTCCCAGAGCCTCTGCCTCCTCCATTGGATCCCGCTACATTGAAGCCCATATCTCCTGAACCTCTGTTCAGGATATTTGCAAAGGAGCTGGTCGCTCAGGAAGTCTCCCGCGAAAGATGGATCAAGATACCGGAAGAAGTATTGGAGGCCTACAGATGGCTGCCAAGACCAACCCCACTAATGAGAGCCTACAAACTCGAAGAGTACCTGAAAACACCCGCCAAGATTTACTACAAATGGGAAGGAGTGAGCCCAGCAGGAAGCCACAAACCGAACACGGCCCTGCCACAAGCTTACTACAACAAGAAACAGGGAATTGAGAGGCTCGTGACAGAGACCGGCGCTGGGCAGTGGGGATCTGCACTTTCAATGTCAGGTGCATACTTTGGATTGAAAGTCCGGGTCTACATGGTCGCTGCAAGCTACAGGCAAAAACCGGGGCGCAAGATCATGATGGAAACTTGGGGCGCGGAGTGCTTCTCCTCTCCGAGCAACAACACGAAGTTCGGAAGAAGTTTGCTGGCGAAGGATCCGAACGACCCTGGTTCACTAGGCATTGCAATCAGCGAAGCAATCGAAGACACTCTGAGCGATGAGAAGACAAGGTATGTTTTGGGCTCTGTTTTGAACCACGTGCTGATGCACCAGACGGTCATCGGCCTTGAAGTCAAGAAGCAACTCGAACTCATCGACGTTGAGCCCGACGTTATGGTCGGAAACATCGGCGGCGGCTCAAACTATGGCGGTTTCTGCTTGCCGTTTGTTGCTGACAAGATCAACAAGAAAAAAGACATCGACTTTGTTGCCTGCGAATCCAAAGCAGTGCCTCATACTACGCGGGCAAAGTACACCTATGATTTCGGAGACACAGCCGGAACTACTCCTCTCTTGAAAATGCTGACATTGGGTAGAACCTACAAGAATCCACCAATTCATGCCGGCGGGTTGCGCTACCACGCCATGGCCCCGATCATTTCATATCTCATTGACAAAAAATACATGAGATCCGTCGCATTCCATCAAAACGAAGTCTTTGAAGCTGGTACCATATTCGCAAGAACGGAGGGAATCATTCCTGCGCCCGAATCAGCTCACGAAATCAAATTCGTAATCGACGAAGCGCTCCGGTGCAAGCAGACAGGTCAGGCAAAAACAATTGTCTTCAACAATTCTGGACACGCGCTGCTCGACCTCGCAGCCTATCAAGCATTCCACGAAAAGCGTCTCGAAGATTGGGAGCCAACAGAAATAGTGTATCCTTCATTCGTGAGCTAGAAGCTCTCATATTATTGAGAGCTTTTTCCCAACTTTTTCAAAGGCACCTAGGGCATCGTCTAGATCCTGCTTTGAGTGAGCAGAAGTAACGATCGTCCTAATTCTCGCCTTTCCTTTTGCTACCATCGGATAGACTATTGGAAGGACAAATACGCCTTGGTTGAAGGATTCTTTCGCGAAATCCTGAGCAATCGAGCCCTCCCCAACCATTATTGGCGTTATCGGAGTCTCGCTTTCGCCTGTGTCAAATCCAAGGTCTTTTAATGCCTTCTTGAAGTATCTCGTATTCGCCCACAATCTCTCTACGATCGACTTGTCCGAGCTGACCAATCGAAGTGCGGCGAGACATGAAGCAGCAACAGCCGGTGGATGCGAGCCCGAGAGCAGGAATGTTCTCACCTTGTTGTAGAAATACTCCTTCATGGTCCTAGAACCCACGACATACCCTCCGACGACACCGAACGCCTTTGAGAAAGTGCCCATCTCAAAGTCCACTTTTCCTTCGAGATGAAAGTGGTTGACTATTCCCTTGCCATTTTCTCCTAAGACGCCGTCGCCATGAGCGTCGTCAACATACACCATTGCATTGTACGACTTTGCCACCCTCACGATCTCATCCAAAGGTGCGATGTCACCGTCCATGGAAAACACACCGTCTGTGATCACAAGTATCCTGCGATACTTATCAGAGGTACGGAGAATCCTCTCGAGATCTCCAACATCCTTGTGCTTGTAGACGACCCTCTCCGACCTAGTCAGACGACAGCCGTCAATAATGCTCCCGTGATTTAGTTCGTCCGAAACAATCAGATCATTTTCGTCAACAAGTTGCTGGATGCAGCCAGAGTTTGTAACAAATCCGCTCTGGAAAACTATCGAGTCCTCTGCTCCCTTAAAGCTGGCAAGTTCACTTTCTAAATCCTGATGAATTTTCATCGTGCCTGCAATCACACGCACGGAACCCGAACCAGATCCGTACTGGTTCAGAGCGTCAATGGCAGCTTTTCTCAGCGAAGGGTGATTAGCAAGGCCGAGATAGTTATTCGAGCAAAGCACAATCACGTCTTTTCCGTCGACACGAGTTCGAGGCTGCGATGGCCCCTCGAGAACGTGAGGCTTCCAATCAAGTCCGGCCACCTTCATCGAGGAAAGTTCTCGAGCCATGAAGTCAATCGCTTGCTCGTGAGTCGCAATGTGCTGATCCATACGACTGATTTTCATCGCGAATAGAAAAACCCTTGTTAGTACGGGCTTAACTTAAATTAGTCAATTTCAGAGAGTGCCACTCGGCTTTTTACGTGAAGACAATGCTCGCCTTGGTGAAGGCGAAGAAGGCTCCTGGCGCTGAATTGAAACAGGTTGACATACCCGAACCTGGCCCGTACGACGTCCTTGCGCGAGTAAGGGCAACCAGCATCTGTGGAACAGATGCGCACATCTACTTTTGGAACAAGTGGGCCGCCTCGGTTTCGAAGCCACCGAAGATCATGGGGCACGAATTTGCGGCCCAGGTTGTTGAGGTTGGGAAGCACGTTACTCACCTCAAGAAGGGAGACATGATATCAGGAGAAACTCACATCTACTGCGGTACGTGTGTTCAATGTCTGGCGGGCAATCGACATCTCTGCGAGAACATGAAACTTCGAGGTGTTGATACCGATGGTTGCTTCGCCGAGTACGTGCTGGTCTCCTCAAACACTGCGTGGAAAAATGACCCTTCGATACCAGCAGTCGTTGCTTCGGTTCAGGAACCGCTCGGAAATGCAGTCCACAGTGTTTTTTCCGGGGAGGTCACAGGCAGATCGATTCTAGTACTAGGTTGCGGTCCGATCGGCCTTTGCGCAATCGAGCTGTGCAAATCTGCCGGGGCAGCGAAGGTCATCGCTGTTGACATTTCGGAATATAGACTGAACTTGGCCACGAAGATGGACGCGGATGTTGTGATAAACGGAGCGACTCAGAACACCAGGAAAGAGGTCGCTTCAATTCTGCCGCATGGGGCAGACGTTGTCCTCGAAATGTCTGGTTCAGGAAAAGCGCTCAATGACGGGTTGAAAGTGGTGAAGCCTGCAGGAAGGGTTACACTCTTAGGACTGCCTTCCGGAAGAGTATCGATTGATCTCTCAAACGACGTGATCTTGAAAGGGCTAACGCTCCAAGGGATCTTTGGTAGAAAGATTTTCTCGACGTGGGAGCTTGCTTCAAGGCTGATGAAAACGAGATCGGTCAACCTCAAGAAGATCATAACTCACAAGCTTACATTGAATGACTACGAAGAAGCGTTCGATCTGATCAAGGAAGGCAAGTGCGGAAAGATCGTAATGACCGTTTGATTCTAGAAGCCCAGTGTCTTCATTGCGTCGGCGACCTTCGAAATTGAGAGTGCCAGTGCGCCCTCTCTCATTGTGACTCTGTGCTTTTCGGACCAGTCATGCACGGCCCTGAAAGCAGCAACCATTTTTTGTTCGAGTCTTCGATTCACATCTTCCTCTGTCCAATGATCTCTGTTCAGATTCTGAACCCATTCAAAGTAGCTGACCGCAACGCCTCCTGAATTGGCAAGTATATCAGGAACGACTAGAACTCCATTTTCCTTCAATATCTTGTCGGCTGCCGGAGTGGTCGGTCCATTTGCTCCCTCGCATACTATTTTTGCCTTGACTTCAGACGCATTCTTCGCAGTAATTGCGTTTTCCAATGCAGCAGGGACCAACAAATCAACGTCCAGTTTGAGCAGCTCTTCGTTCGATATCTCTCTAGTGCCCTCAGTTCCAACCACGGTGCCAGAAGATTTCTTGTGTTTCAAAGCAAGAGCCGGATCCAGTCCCTCTTTCGCATAGGCACCTCCCGTGGAGTCACTCACGGCAACAACCTTTGCGCCCATCTCATGAAGAAAAGCGGCAGACCACGACCCAACATT
>JAKAPU010000156.1 GCA_021806865.1 archaeon | reverse complement strand
GATGTGGACGCTATGGAAGAAGGGGAGGTGTTCGTCACCGATCCAAAATCCGCCGTCAATGAACCCATAATGCAAATCATCGGGAGATACCAAGACATTGCTGTATTCGAAACTGCCGTACTGGGATTCTTGTCCCAGGCAAGCGGGATATGCACGAAAGCAGCTCGGATTGAATTGCTAGCTGAGGGTAAGACCGTCATAAGTTTTGGTACAAGACGTGTTCATCCTGCGCTGGCTCCTTTGGTGGAAAGGAGCTCTTACATTGCAGGACTGGACAGTGTATCGAACGTTCTGGGTGCCGAGATGATGAAGAAGAAGGCAAGCGGCACGATGCCCCATGCTTTCATCCTTTGTGTGGGTGATGAGCAAACCGCATGGAAACTCTTTGACAGTGCTCTGCCTAAAGAGGTTCCACGAATTGCTCTAATAGACACGTTTAGCGACGAGAAGATTGGAGCGATTAAGGCATTTGAAGCCTTGGGGGACCGACTGGACGGGGTCCGCGTAGATACTCCAGGATCAAGAAGGGGAGACATGAAGAAACTTGTCCAAGAAGTTCGTTGGGAGCTGGAGGCTCGAGGCGCAAAAAATGTGAAGATCATCGTTTCGGGAGGAATAGATGAATCAGATATAATCGAACTCCGCGAATACGTTGATGGATTCGGAGTAGGCACAAGCATTTCAGCCGCTCCGGTGATCGACTTTTGCGATAAAATAGTCGAATTGCGCGATGAAAACGGGAAAAGAATCTTTAGAGCAAAGAGAGGAGACCTGGCTGGCAAGAAAATAGTCTATCGTGATCCAAAGACATTCATCGACACAGTCACCGTCGAGCCAACTGAAATAAGAGGCAAAGTGAACCTTCTTACGCCTTTGCTGAGAAGAGGAAAAATCGTAAGGAAATTCAGATCGCTTGATGACTTGAGGGAGAACACGACAAGGCATGTGAGAAAAGCCTCTTCCGCAGATCCGAAGATAATTTGGCAGCAATGATTCACAGCCTCGCTCAACAAGGCTTCAGGCAGGTATGGCCGCCTCCACGAACTGAGTCTAATTCTCAATCCTGATGATCGTATCTCTCCGTTAAATTACGCCTCGCTCCCCGAATTACCCTGATACTTTCTGAGTTTGGGAGGCTGCATCGAGTCTGATAGTTCAACCGCCGCTTTTGCAGATCTCTACTGGAGACCTTACGACGCTGCTTTACATTGTCAGTGTGGTTGTATTCATGATGGTAAGCCTTCTCTGGGGAACAAGGATCCAAGTTTCCACTATGCTTGCCTATCTCGGAAGAAATCTTGGCAAGTTGCAGAATTACAAGCAGGGAAGCAGAAAAGAGCTTCTGGACTATCTTACAAATGTGTGCAGAGTCCAGACAAAGGAATTGCCTGCGGAAGTCGACCGAATGTTAGATTACTTCACGATAATTCCGGAAAACATCGATCCTGCTGGGGTCGTTGGGAAGATAGAGCAGGTTATACGACTTCGTGACGACAGGTTGAAACAGGAAATCAAGGATTTAGCTCCCCAAGCTGATGAAATTCAGCGAAGTGTGGCCGAGAACATTCTTGAGATGGCAGCCTTTCTCTTGCAAGTCTACAAGATAATTAGGCATTTTTACATCCAAGGACAGAAGCTGAAAAACCCGTACATGCTTGCCGCTGCTCAGATGAGCCTCCCGATTCTTTTGAAAGAAGCAGAGGCATCCTACGGAGCTATCGAGTCCTTCAAGAATTCGGAACCGATAGGAGACGGAGCTGGAGCCATGGCAGTAGGCAAATTGATGATCGGAAGGGAGAAATTCAAGATTGCAAGGGACACAGTGTACGCCAAATTGGAATACAAGGGAAGAACTATGTTTCTAGTGAAGGCTGAAGGGCCGATGGGAACAGTTGGAATGCCAGATGAGGCAGTTCAGAAGTTGCTTGCAGACAAAACCAACGGCATCAAAGCAATAATCATGATAGACGCAGTACTCAAGTTGGAGGGAGAAACAACGGGCGAAATTGTTCAGGGGATTGGTGCCGCAATTGGAGGTATTGGCGTGGAAAAGTTCAGGATCGAAGAAGCGGCAACGAATAGCCATGTTCCCATGTATGCGGTTGTGGTGAGAGAGACCATGCTCGATAACATTTCTGTGATGACAAGAGAAATCGCAGAGGGAGCATCCAAGGCCACTGATGCGGTTTTGAACCTAATTGAAAAGAAGACAAAGGAATCAGAAGGTGTGCTCATTGTAGGCGTCGGAAACACATTGGGCATTGGACAGTAGAGTCATAAGAACTCGGAACGAGAAAGTCAATAGATAGTCAATCTATCGACGGTCTGGTTGCAACAGATGTCTTATCCAATGTCTCTTGGTCTGAAACCTGTGCTTTCACTTTGCCAGATTTGAGAAAGTTCTCTCGAGAAATCATAGAAACGGTCGAGATCATGAATCTATCCGAAGTTGCTGAACCTCGTCTCGCATCTAGGGCAGACACGCAGCTTTGTCTTTGACTCCCCGCAACGCAAGACTCTGCACCAAACCAAGCGAATACGACAGAGATCGCAATCTCCGAGGGCAGGCTCTGGATCTGTCCCTTCATTCGATTCAACATAGAATGGTACGAGTTTGCTTCCCTGTCTTGTTCGAAGGAACAGTTTCGGCGAATGAATTTTTTCGTTACTATCGAAATCCAATTCATTCGATGAGCGATGGCCAACGGCTTTTGCATCTCCATTTCGCGAAACATGTCTATGCACCGTTCCCGCGCTTGTTCGGCCAGTTGTGCTCATTTTCATGCCTTGGACTCCGAGTCGTTCCATGGCAATGGAGTTAATGCGGATTATCCCGAACTGATTAGGGATTTTTGCGATTACGAAGACCGGACTTCGGATTTTGCTTTTCGAACTAGAGCTGACTCTTGATTACGAGTAAAGTGAGATGAATGATGCGGAAGCACATGCCACTTCAAGCTATTCGCGCGAAAGAGTTAGAAAGCGTCTGAGATTGTGACATAGAGAAAATCTCATTTGTCAATGAATCAGCAAGCCTTGGTTGTTACCATTAGTGAAGGAATTGTCTGGAGATTCGTTAGATCCGACAAGCAATCATGTAGCGCCAATCATGATCTCATCCGTAGATTGGGTTCCGGCAGTGATTAGCAGATGTTAGGGATTTGGTAGCCCGGCTCAGATTCGAACTGAGGTCACCGGCTCCAAAGGCCAGTAATCAAGGCCATAGGGTTTCAGCAGACCATGGCTTGCTTGACCGCTTTGCGCTCGATTGGAGCCCTACACCACCGGGCTAAACCAGCTATTAGTCAGCAGGATTACCTTCTGACATATGTCTTTAAAGCAATTTGCAGGATCGGTGTCATCAAGTATAACGATTTCAAACCAGGAGCTTTGGACGGCAACAGATGTCTGACAGTGCTTCCGAGCTCAAACAAAAGGGTTCTGCGGTTGTTTACGGGCTTAGCTCGGAAGGTTACGAAATTGCCTCCAAGTTAGCGGCGAAGGGACATAACGTGTCGATTGTGGATGAAATGCTCGGAACTGCAATGGAACTTAGACCTGAAATTGCCGGAGATTACAGAGAACTGAGGTCGTTGCTCGCAGATGAAGTTCTAATGCAGATCAAATCACTGAAGGAGTGCATAAGCAGTGCCCAAGTTGTCTTTTTCGCACCCAAACTACGAAAACGGGACGCAGACATTGTTTCAGAAGTTCGGACACGACTTTCGGATGTATCCAAAAATTTGAGTTCAGACAGCGTGTTTTTGTTCTGCCTCCCTGTCGGATTCAATGGCACGAAGGACGTTATAGAACGAATAGAGCATTCGTCAGGTCTAGTCAATGGGCGTGACTTTTTCTTTGCATACACACCCCTCGATTCAGAGAGACCCAGCGTGTTTGGATCAGATGCGAAAGAACTACCTCATTTTGGCACTATTGAGGCTGCGGGATTTTCCATGGAAAGAATGTCACTTTCAAAAGCAGAACTAGTTCACGCACAGCGCATTGTGGCAAAGTTCTCATCTCTTGCTTCTGCCTTTGAAACGGCACGCAGACTAACCCAAATGGGCTCAGAGAGCCCCCGAGAATACAAGCAGATATTCGCTGAAGATCTGAATAGCAATTTGTATGATCTGGAACTTATTCTTGATTCTCTAGACACCGGAGATCCAATTCTTTACCTTGCTTCTGGATCAAACAAGAGTATAGGAAGCTATAGTCGTTTTCTTTTGGAAAGAGTGAGGGAGTTCGTCAAGGCACGCGAGCTGAAAGCTTCGCGTCTGAAAATCATATTGTTCACGGACACAGATTCTCTGGCAATGCGAGGAGACAAATTGAGTTTTGCGACTGAGCTTGTTGAGAGGTTGAGAGACTATTTCTCTGATATTGAATACCTGAATATAATGAAGGAAGGATTTACTCCGCCCATCGGACTTGACAAGACGCATCTTCTCATATTTCTGTCTGGCGGCGCAGAACTGAAATTGATGCAATTGTATGAGGAACAGATATCAATGTCGCGATCTCACATGATACGGGCAAATCTGCCAGTCGAGTTTGTTTCTTGATTCTGGAGAGCATGAGAAATTGGAAAAGCTTCGAATTGGAGTGGTAGGAACTGGAGGTTGGGGCAAGAATCATCTTCGTGTGTTCAACGAGATGGGAGTTCTTGCCTGCCTCTGCGATGTCGACCCTTCGAGGGCTAGCCAGTGGTCGCAGAAGTATGGCTGCAAGGCATACTCAGACGTGGACAAGATGCTTGACAGCGAGAAATTGGATGCCGTCACAGTTTGCACTCCGACAACAACTCACTTTGAAATTGCATCCAAGATTCTCGGAAGAAGGATAAACGCGTTCGTGGAAAAGCCAATGACCGCAACCTCGGCAGACGGGGCGAAACTGGCAGAACTGGCCAAGGATTCAGGTGCGTTTCTGACGGTCGGTTTTATCGAGAGGTTCAACCCTGCAGTAGCTGGAGCGAAGAAAGGAATCAAAGAGAAGACTCTGGGCGATCCTCTGCTGCTGGAGTTTCACAGGGAAAACAAGTGGGTAGGAAGGATCACTGATGTAGGAATCGTGGCCGACACTACCGTACATGACATAGACACTGCGCGTTGGCTCTTTGATGAGGAGCCTAAGGTCGTGTTTGCGCGTGTTGGAAATGTGATTTCGGAGAAGAGAGAAGACTTCGCTGCGGTTACCCTAGGCTTTCAGGGAAAGAAGACCGCGTTCATGGTCTCTAACTGGGTGACTCCAAAGCGACTGAGGCAGTTGACTATTGTCTGCACGCAGGGCGTGATAACCTTGGATTTCATTACGCAGGAAACCAGGTTTGACGATGCGAATGGAACTTCAATCCCTAGGCGCGATTTCAGAGAACCACTTACCGCCGAAATGGAGTCCTTCTTGGATTCAATCAAGAATGGCCGCGCTCCAGTTGTAGGGCCGAAAGATGGGTTGAACAACACAATAATAGCTGAAGCTGCTCTAGCCAGTAGCGCCAGTGGAAATCCAATATATCTGAATCTGTGAAGTAGGCAATCATCAGATGGCGAGATCGCCTAAGAACAGTCTGATTATCTCCTGATCCTTTGAGATTTGGTCAGGAGAACCCTCAAATGCTTTCTTTCCTTGCACGAGAACTAGTCCTCTACTGGCAAAACTGAGTGCTTTTCTTGCGTTTTGTTCCACTAAGACTAGAGTCACTCCCAACTCGCGAATCTCAACCAGTTTCTGAAACACTTGCTCTGCTACGATTGGGGCCAGCGCCGCTGTCGGCTCGTCCAATATCAACAGTCTTGGTTCAGCCATCAACGCACGACCCACTGCAAGCATCTGACGCTCTCCACCACTTAGCAGTCCTGCTTTTTGTCTCTCGCGTGCCTTTAGGATCGGAAAAAGTGACACTATTCTTTGGAGGAGTTGTGCCTTTTTCTCGCGCCCGCGTATCGTAACACCACCCATCTCCAGATTCTCCATCACTGTGAGATCGCCAAATACATTGGAGATCTGTGGCACGTACCCGATTCCCATGATCGCAATATTTTCCGGCTTGCGATGCGTGATGTCTTTGCCTTCAAAACTCACAGAACCCTCGAAAATGTTTGTCAGGCCCAGGACGGACTTGACGAGCGTGCTCTTGCCAGAACCGTTTGGTCCTACTATTGTCACGAAATCTCCCTTGCTCACTTTGAAAGAAATGTCCTGGATTATGGCAAGTTTCCCATAACCCGAAACTAGAT
>JAKAPU010000017.1 GCA_021806865.1 archaeon | reverse complement strand
GCTAGATGGTCTGAGGAGACAATTTCTCCGTACGTTACTCCAAAAGTGCTGGGATTCTCCACCGATAAGACGGGAACCGAGCGCTTGCAACAATGTGAAGTAGAGGTACTGAAAGACGAGGTCGCACTATTTTTTGCAAACACGATAGTCGCACTTTCTCGTTTCTACGATATTAGGGGATACAAGCTGTCTGTGGATCACGGCGAACCATCACCACATCCAAAATCATTGATTGCGTTTCTAGGCATACTGTCGGCACTGACCGGCTTGACCGTCGATACCTCAGAACTCGAGGCAAAGTCAAAGCAGCTCGCCGAGGCGATAAGGCGAGCCGAAATCGAAGCACCGTCTGAAGAGGAAGAAGAAAGAAAGCAGCGCGGCGGTCGAGATCTTTATCGATAGGCAGTGAAGCCCAGGAAAGAAAATGGGAGGCGGGTCTCCGCCTAACCTATGGGACTCATGCCCGGATTCTCTCGAGGGCTCTGCTGTCGAATCAGGTCTTTCTTTGAATACGGCTTTACCTTCTTCATAGCCCCCTCAAAGTGGGTCTTTGTGATTTCAAGCTCCTTCAGTTTCGCTTTTACCACATCGCTTCCTTTGTATTTGTCAATATACTCGCGAATCGCGAGCATGGAGGCCTGATCTACCACTGCCTGAATGTCTGCTCCGCTGTAGCCTTCAGTCTTCTGCGCGAGCTCATCCAACCCGATGCCATTGGCGAGAGGCCTGTCCTTCAGGTGTATTCTGAAGATTTCGCGCCGCGCATCAAGATCTGGCACTGGCACGTAGAGAAGCTTGTCAAACCTTCCGGGTCTCAGTAGTGCCTGGTCTATCATATCGGGCCTGTTGGTCGCTCCGATGATCACAACGTCTCTGAGTTCTTCCAGCCCATCGAGCTCGGTCAATACTTGGCTAACGACCCGCTCAGTGACTTGGTTGCCCCCTGAAGATTCCCCTCTGGTCGGAACAAGTGAGTCAAGCTCGTCCATGAACACTACGCACGGTGCCGCCTGCCTTGCCTTGTGGAACACTTCTCGCACGCCTCTCTCTGATTCGCCAACCCATTTCGAGAGAAGTTCGGGCCCCTTAATGCTGATGAAGTTCGCCTCGCTTTCGTTTGCTACTGCCTTTGCAAGGAGTGTCTTTCCTGTTCCAGGCGGTCCGTAGAGCAGTATACCTTTGGGCGGCTTTGTGCGTGCATAATCAAACACATCTCTGTATTTGATTGGCCACTCTACTGCTTCTTGGAGCTCGCTCTTGATCTGGGCAAGGCCGCCAACATCATTCCAGTGGACGTTTGGGACTTCTACGAGCACTTCTCTCATGGCCGACGGCTCGACCTCTGTTAGAGCGTCTTGAAAGTCCGACATTTTCACTGTTATCTTGTTCAACACTTCCGCGGGAATCGATTTCTTTTCCAGATCGATAGAAGGTATTACTCGTCTCAGAGACCTCATGGCGGCCTCCTTTGCTAGGGCTTCTAGGTCAGCACCCACAAAGCCGTGGGATGATGAAGCGAGCTTCTGGAGATCGACGTCCTCAGCAAGAGGCATTCCTCGTGTGTGGATCTGGAGTATCTCCAGCCTTCCTTGCTGGTCAGGAACTCCAATCTCGATCTCTCTGTCAAACCTTCCAGGCCTGCGGAGCGCAGGATCGAGCGCATCTGGCCTGTTTGTAGCTGCAATTACTACGACTTTGCCCCTCGATTCCATCCCGTCCATTAGGGCAAGAAGCTGTGCAACCACTCTTTTTTCGACTTCGCCGGTTACCTCCTCACGCTTTGGTGCAATGCTATCGATTTCATCTATGAACACAATGCTCGGGGCGTTCTTCGCTGCCTCGTCGAAGATCTGTCTCAGTCTCTCTTCGCTTTCGCCGTAGAACTTGCTCATTATTTCAGGTCCTGAGAGACTGATGAAGTGAGCGTTGGTCTCATTTGCGACTGCCTTTGCAAGAAGCGTCTTCCCGGTTCCTGGAGGACCATGGAGCAGTACGCCCTTTGGAGCGCCGATCCCGAGACGCTCAAAAAGTTCGGGATGTTTCATCGGAAGTTCTATCATCTCTCTGACCTTGACGACCTCGTTTCGAAGTCCACCGATGTCCTCATACGTTATGCGCGGGAGGTTTTGCGGCGGTTTGGCTACTTCTTCGCTGATGTAGATTTCCGTGCCGTCGCCAACGATCACAGCATTAGATTCTGGCTCAACCTTTGTGACCACAAGATCAATTTTTCGATTCATCACGTTTATGGTTACAATGTCGCCCTTTCCGATTACACGCCCGTCGAGAAGTTGCGCTAGATAATCTTCGCCCCCGCTGATTCGCAGTGGTTCCGTCGGCGCAAGAGTCAACTGATCAGCGTACGCGGCGTTCGTCTTTCGAACAAGAACTTTGTCATCTATTCCTACTCCTGCGTTGTTCCTAGAATATCCGTCGATCCTGATTATTCCCTTGCCCGAATCTGATGGTTGAGCGGGCCAAATCAGAGCATAAGTTCTCCGCCTGCCCTCAATTTCGATCGCATCGCCAGTGTTCCATCCCATTTTTGAAAGAATGTCAGGATCTATTCTAGCGATACCTCTACCAACATCCTTCGTGTGGGCTTCAGTTACTCGTAACTCTATTTCATTAGTGTCTTTTTGCCTTGCCATTTCCTATCTACTCCACCGATTCTCTCTGCTTTCGCGTCTTCTAGTCGACCTTAACATTGACGCCTTTTTTCTTCAGAGGGGCCAAGAGCTTCAGTCTGACTTCAAGTATGCCGTTGTTGTAGGAGGCTTTGGCAGAGCTTGGATCGACCTTGGCATCAAGTGGTACCTCGGTGTCAAACTTTTTGTCCTTGTTTTGTGCCTTGATTGCAAGAGTATCCTCGGTGACTCTTAGGTCGACGTCCTCCTTCTGCACGCCGGGCATCTCTGCAACCACTTTCAACGCATTTTCTTTTTCGTCGGCTACCACATCGACAAATGGCTGCCTAGAAGAAAGCTCGAATGTTCCTCGGTTGGTCGGCTTGACGTTTCCGAATTCGCGGACGTGCGGCTTTCCGTCAGGGCCGACCGTAACCTGATATCCATAGTAAATTGTGTTCGGATTCGGCTCTGCCTGGTTATTGAGTTCATTCATTGTGCGGAACATCCCGTGCATCATCTCGTCAATGTCCTCAAACCCTGACCTGAATCCAAAGCCGAATGGATCGGCAAAAAAGTCTGGATTATCGTCATCTCTTTCCTTCTTTCTTCTGTTTGGATATCCCCAGCTCATATCATATCACCTGAACGTTAGTAACCGTTAGAGAGTAACTAAGTTACATAAAAGCGTTGTGCGCATGCTTTGCTGGGCCAATTTTCTTGCAGAATGCGCACAACCTTGGCGCTCGGCTAATTCTATTTAGTCAACGAGATCTTCGCAGAAATGGTCGCTCAATGCCTCTAGGGACAAACCTCCAAGGACAAAGGGTTCTCGTGACTGCCGCAAGTCAGGGAATTGGTTACGCTGCAGCAAAAGCCTTTCTGCAAGAAGGAGCAAGCGTAATGATTAACTCTTCAAACGAGCAACGACTGGAAAGAGCGTACAGAGAATTACAAAGATACGGGGCAGTCGACAGAACGCCAGCGGATCTCTCATCCAAAGAGGGAATCGAAAGGATCGTTTCGAAAACAGTGGAGGTCTTGGGCGGGATTGACACTTTTGTTTACGTTACTGGGTCTCCGCCCGCGGGAGTGTTCATGGAAAAGGAGTACGAGGACTGGGCGTCCGCCGCAAGATTGCTCACAGTGAGTCCTTCCTACTTGGCAAGAAAAGTTGCAGAAGTTATGATCGCGCAGGGAGTGAAAGGAAGAATGGTCTTTCTCGCCTCGTGGGCAATACGAGAGCCCATACCAAACATTGCTCTCTCAAACGTGTGCAGGATCGCGATTGCCGGTCTTGTCCGCACACTCGCAAGAGAACTTGGGCCGAAAGGTATCAGAGTCAATTCGATTCTTCCTGGTCGTATCGACACGCAGAGGTCGGATCAGTTGATCAAAGATGCGTCAAGAAAGCTAGGCATCACAGAAGAAGAGGCAAGAGCCAATGTGGAAAAGGAGATACCTCTTGGATACATAGCATCACCCGACGAATTGGCAAAGTCCATTCTCTTT
Source organism: archaeon (assembly GCA_021806865.1). Next base: position 23,938 of record JAKAPU010000017.1, on the reverse strand, counting down.
CTGGGAAGCGAAATCTCATCATACGTAACGGGTGCCGCGCTTCCGGTCGACGGAGGAATATTACGATCCGTCGGTTAGGTCATTATTACTGGAAAAGTGCGACAGCCCCGCCAGTGTTCACACGAATGGGATGCCTTTTTCCTGACTTTACAGGTCCTCCGCGTAGACACGTCAGCGCGGTCATTCCATCTTAGGGTTGCTCCCTCCCGGATCTCACCCGATTCGACGGTTCAAAGTCGCAACCTTCCCTTCGAAAGGCGCGCTCCTATGGCAGCCCGACGTGGCGTGGGTTCCTCCCTGCAGGACAGGGAAGTACATTCCTCTCCGTGCTTTACCCGACGGTTACTGACCCCTGCATGTAGTCGGTTTCAGGACAAGGGGAGACGACTATCCTCCCGATCCTACCTGTCGCGAATTCTACGATTTCGGTTCTGCCAATATTAGACTATCGTTGTGCTGGATAATCTATTATTCCGCGACGCATTATCTCGACCGCGTGGTTCCACCAATCAGCATAACTCTGTTTGCAATGGCAGGCATTCTCGCATACCTTTTCGTGAGCGGGTTCATTTGGGGCGCTGGATATTTCCCAACTTCTAGCAAAGAAATCGATAACGTGATCAAGCTCATGGATCTTAAGGAAGGATCAACATTCTTTGATCTCGGAAGCGGGTTCGGCAGAATGATAGTCTCTGTTGCCAACAAAAGCAACATGAACTGCGTAGGCATAGAAATCGATCCGCTCAAATGCGCTTGGACAAATCTCATGATCAGATCAAAGGGACTTTCGAGCAGAGTGAAAGTGATCAGGCAAAACCTTCTTTCTGCCGACATCAGCAACGCGGATGGAATATTCGTGTTTCTGTCAAACGAAACAAGTATCATGGAGAGGCTTCAGAAAAAAATCGAACGCGAAGCCAGTCCTGACATAAGAATCGTTTCCTACATTCACAGGTTCAAAAACTGGGCTCCAGAAGCCAGAGAGGGAGATTTGTATCTGTACACCATGAAGAAAGTAGCAGGAGACGGAAAAGCAGACGCAACAAAGAGTTGAGGGGCTTCCTCGTAATGCAAATCTACACGCTAGGCCATTCAACTCGTACGATAGAACAACTCGTCTCGATACTGGAGAAATACGAAATACAGGCTCTAGTTGACATTCGAACAGTACCAAGGTCGAGAAAGAATCCACAGTTCAACAAGGATAGCCTTTCCACCTATCTGAAGCAGAGGGGCATTGACTACTCTCACATGAAAAGCCTGGGTGGTCTAAGACATCCAAGCAAGGACTCGAAAAACCTGGGATGGGCAAACGAGTCTTTTCGAGGATACGCCGATCACATGCAGACGGAAGAGTTTGAGCACGGGATTAGGGATCTCTTGGAGTTGGCCAGTAAAGCGTGCGTTGCGATCATGTGTGCCGAAGCATTACCGTGGCGATGTCATCGCAGGATGGTCGGCGACGCCCTAGTCGTTAGGGGAGTCGAAGTCACTGACATATTGTCGGAAAATCGTGCCCAGAATCATGAATTGACAGAGTGGGCCAAAGTAGAAGGAATCCTTGTCACTTATCCAAAACAGATTTGATTTTTGAAGAGTCGACTGATGAAGAGAGGTGCCTAGAAGAATAGCATAGAGTGTTCATCTACTCTGCGAAAGACTTTCAATTCCAGGCAAAACCTCGATTCGACCGATGTCAGATAGACCTCCTAAATCGGTATCAAGTGATTCGGACTGGTTGAGTGATGCTCAATCGGGCATGGTGATAGAACGAGACGTTGGGATCACGATGGATGACGGTATCGTGCTTCGAGCAGATATCTTCAGACCGAAGAGTAACGAAAAAGTTCCTGTCATCATGAATCTTGGGCCGTACAACAAGGGTCTCAGGTACCAAGAAGGATACGCGCCAGAATGGAAGAGGTTGGTAGAAGAGCATCCCGAAGTGATGCAGGGCTCTACGTGCAGTTTTCTGACCTGGGAGACCGTCGACCCTGAAAGGTGGGTTCCGAATGGATACGCGGTTGCAAGAATCGACGCTCGCGGTACAGGCAGATCTCCAGGAATTGTTGATAAATACTCACCGAGAGAGATTCGGGACTTTTACACTGCAATCGAATGGTCTGCAACGCAGTCTTGGTGCAACGGCAAGGTCGGACTACTTGGAATCTCTTACTATGCGATAACGCAGTGGCTCGTTGCCTCGCTTCAACCGCCGCACCTCACGGCAATCATTCCTTGGGAGGGAGCTTGCGACCACTACAGAGAAATGACCTACCACGGAGGAATTTTGTGTAACGGATTTGTGGAGCAATGGTACGCGCGAAGGTTTCTGCCAAGACAGCACGGGAAGGGCATGAACAGCGCGATGGATCCGTGGCTAGGAAAACCAGCCACTGGTGATGAAACTCTGAGCGAAGAGCAATTGAAGCAGAATCGCACCAACTATCTGGGAGATATCAGAAGGCACAAGCTCGACGACGAGTTTCACAGGTCGCGTTCTGCAGATCTCTCAAAGATCAAGATACCACTAATGTCTGCGAGCAACTGGGGAGGAATCGGATTGCATAGCCGTGGCAACTTTGAGGGATTCATGAGATCGGCCTCGGAAGAGAAATGGCTTTCGGTTCACGTGGGAAGACATGAAGAATACTTCTATCTTAAGTACGGTCTCGACCTCCAGATGAGGTTCTTCGACCACTTTTTGAAAGGGAAGAGCAATGGTTGGGAAAAAGAACCTAGAGTACTTCTCACCATCCGACATGTTGACAGGTTCGAAGAGAGAAAGGAATCCGAGTGGCCGATCGCGAGGACAAAATGGACAATGACGTATCTGAATTCTCATAATGGCCTTCAGTGGGAGACTCCTTCCTCTGTCGACAAGTTTTCTTTCAATGCTCAGGGGAGCGGAGTGACACTTTACTCGAATCCGCTTGAGAAGGAGACCGAGATCACAGGGCCCGTTGTGGGCAAATTGAACATAGCATCCTCTACAACGGACGCCGATTTGTTTCTGACACTCAGAGCTTTCAGCCCGGAGGACAGAGAAGTGACTTTTCACGGAGCAAACGAACCGAAGGCCCCGTTATCTCAGGGATGGTTGCGCGCTTCGCACCGCAAGAAAGATCCACATCTTTCGAGACCATACAGGCCGTATCACACCCATGACGAGGTTCAGAAACTCGAGCCTGAGAAGGTATACGAAGTAGAAGTAGAGATGTGGCCTACATGTATAGTGCTTCCAAGTGGATACAGAATTGCTCTAACGATTGGGGGTGGAGATTTCGAAAGGCCTGATTCCGCTGAGAGGTTCAAGGGATCCGGCCCATTCATCCACAACGACGCAGGAGATAGAGGATCTCCCGAATTCCATGGAGTCACCAAAATCCAGACAGGAGGCGCTAACGCTTCTCACCTCCTTCTACCAGTCGTACCACCAGCTTAGATATTCATAGCTCGGCTGCAGTTCATGCGCACTGGTACGGTCTGTAATCGAACTACGATGCGCTAGGAAATTAGGCAAAAATTGGCTATCCACCTCCCGTCACGCTTTCTATTCACTTCGAACAGTGGAAGCTGAAAAACAATGCCGAAAAGGCTAGGCCCCACTCTCCTTCGAAAATTGTCGCCAGTACACTGACTGTCAATAATGCTTAAAATCCGAACGAAAAGATTTCGCCTAATGTCATTTGGCATAGTCGGTACTGAATCTGAGGAAAGGATCAACTGGGAAAGACTCAGAAAATATCGCCAGGATAGAGCCCTGAAGAACATCAAGCAGAACGGCTATGGGGCCTTTCTCGCATTCTATGAAGAAAACATCAGGTACACGACTGGGACGAGAGGACCTCCGTGGACGAGAGACAAGCCGGGACTGAGGTATGGGTTAACTCTTGCTGACGGAGACGTGTTGCTCTACGAGCAGGGTGACAATATGTATCACTCGGTCAGAAACAATCCCTGGATCAAGAAGGACAATATTCGATACTCTTACGGTGTCTGGATTAAGGGTGCATCGGGGGATGCGACAAAGCATCAGGCGCTAAAGTTCGCGAACGACATCAAGAATGAAATGAAGAAACACGGCGTGGCCGACCTCCCTCTAGCTACAGATTTCATTGATTTCAACATGCTCGCGGCTTTCCAGGAGGTGGGGATAAAACTAGTGGACGGATCCGCCGCGATACACGACGCGCGTGCAGTGAAGAACAAGGACGAGGTCGAAGCGGAAAAAATGGCCGCGTTGATAGCAGACAACATCCACTTCGAGGCAGTAAAGATACTCAAGCCCGGGATATCAGAAAACGAAGTCATGGCACATCTGATAGATTACGCCTACTCCGTGAGAGGAGTCGATTTCGTAGAGACCATCATTGTAAGCTCTGGACCTAATACATGGCCTAACAACAGGACCTTCACGGACAGAATTATCGGCTACGGGGATCTGGTATTCATCGACGTCGTCATTGCCTGGAACGGATACCACACCTGTTACTACAGGACGTACAGCATCAAAAAGCAGCCGACGCAAGAACAGAAGGACTATTACAAGCTCGCGCTCGACTGGTTATATGATGCAATCAACGTAGTGAAGCCAGGAATTACGACAAAGGACATCGCAAGCAAGTTCCCTTCTGCTAAGGAGATATGGAACTACAGGGAGGAGGAAGAAGCCGCAGCAAACCTTTGGGGGCACGGGCAAGGATTGTCCCATTACGACCTGCCACTTGTTTCAAGGATCAACTCGCTGGAATATCCGTTCCCAATCAAGGAGGGGATGGTATTCGCGCTTGAAACGCAACACGGGCAGCTCTTCAAGTGGGGGGTCAGGATCGAGGAAATGGTGGTCGTCACTGATTCAGGGCGCGACGTAATAACGAAATTCCCTGTCGAAGAGATTACTGTCGTGTAGGATGGCGGATTTCCGCCATTTCTTTCGCGGAACCAAGCGACAATCGCTGTACCTTGAAGTTTCAGTCGAGCCTTGTTGCTGTTCGACAGTGTAGATGTGAGCATCGAGGGAGAATATGCAATCCTAGGAGTCTTTGAAAACGTGTGGACTTCCGTACGTGGCTACGGTTGCGAACGTTTTCTCCGCTGTCCAAATAGCGCATGTGGAAATGTTGTGCCGAAAAGCAAAATATAACTCATTCCTTGCAGTCCATCGAAGTCGAAAAGTTGAAGCTTAGCGCATTCGAGTGCAACGACCAGTGGTTATTTTAGAAAAAGAAATGCAATCCTCCTGTAAGTTTGTGACTAGTCGACTGAAATCGCTATAGAAGTTGCAAAACTCGCCGGATGATTAGCAAATTTGAACATAGTCCAAAATTCCTGTAGATTGTTTCTGAATATGAAGGGATCAATGATCCAATTCTATGAGCGAATCGATTCTGTGAGTTTCAATTATGGTAAAAGCATAGTTTGGATTCAAATTGTCTGATATGATGTTTTGAACTGCAGAACAATGAGGTATATTTGTTCTTAGACAAGAATTGAGCCACCAAGGCATGCGTTCAACAGTGTAGTGCGGATGCGTTCTATTCCTTGAACATAGTCAGAGATAATAACTCGCTGACTGAGTTTCGCGGAGGTGAATCGTAAGTAATGGCATCAATCGGTTGGAAGTCGGACGACATGAAGAGATACGACTCGGAGGACGAAAGAACTTCAAACGGAATGACCTCCAAAAGCCGCGGAAGCTCTCATGCCAAAGACAAATTCAGAAACCGAAGTAGGCTCGAAATTGTTTCGAACCTCTTGACAAGAGCTAGGAATGGCGCTCTTAAGACTCATCTCATGTATGGCGCTAATCTAAGTTACCCGATGCTCGGTGAATATCTCAATATTCTGCTGCGTTCTGAGCTAATACTCGAGGAAAGGGATGAAAATGATGTTTCCATTCGCTACAGAACAACGCAGAAGGGTCTGGAATTCTTGAGACTGTACGAATCAATCAAAGAGATGTTCGGCGATCAATATCTTGGCTTAACGGGGGCCTCCAAATCCTCTACAGATGAACTCTTTTCCAAAATCCCGTGGGATGCAGTAGCAACCGAAACAGTGCCGCAAGTGACTGTCTCATAACTGGCCGCGGAAGGCGGCCCCACCTTTTTCACTTGAAGGTATCATTGACAGTGTAGTTTGTTTCCGGGAGACGATCGCGCATCAGAACTAATTTCTTGGCTTGGAAAAACTTCACTGCTACTCGTGAGGTCTGGCAGTCCCAACATTCAACAAACAGTGGTGCGCCATCATCAAGAAAGGGATAAGAGACCGAGAAATTTTGCTCGGCTCAAATGATGCAACAGTCCTACGCGGCACAAGATTATCGTACAGATAACTACTTTGTGAGTTTCTACAACTACTTGGAGGAGGTCCGCGGTCAGTTTCACGATCTTGCTCCAAGAGTGAAGTTTCACGACATTACGCTCCGAGACGGAGAGCAACAGGCAAACGTTATCTTTCGGAAAGAGGAAAAGATCAAGATCGCTCAGAAACTTGACGAGGCAGGTATTGACAGAATAGAAGCTGGCATGCCGAGCGTCTCGAGACAGGATCAAGAAGCGATAACCAAGATGACTCATTTAGGGCTATCCAGCAAGATCTACGCTTTTGCAAGATGCATAAGGAGCGATGTGGACATGGCTATCAAGTGCGACGTCGATGGAATAATGATGGAGGTTCCTTCCAGCGACCACTTGATAAAATATGGATATGGCTGGAGCGAGGAAAGAGCTCTCTCAGCCTCGATCGAAGCAACCGACTACGCGCACAAGCACGGACTCCCAGTGACTTTCTTCACTATAGATTCGACGAGGGCCTCGTTTGATATTTTCTGGAGGCTCGTTAACGCAGTGGCCACGGAAGGTTATATGGATGCCCTAACTCTGGTAGACACCTTTGGAGTGGCTTCGCCGCATGCAATATCGTATTTTGTCAAGAGGGTAAAAGAAAAGCTAGGCACGAAGAGGCCACTTGAAATACACGTGCATAACGATTTTGGACTTGCTGTCGCAAACACGATTGCGGCGGTAATGGAGGGGGTGGACACATTGCATACGACAGTCAACGGCATTGGGGAAAGATCTGGAAACGCGTCGACAGAGGAGGTGGCCATGGCGCTCAAACTGTTGTATGGAGTTAACTCCAATGTGCGATACGAGAAACTCAGATCTCTTTCAAAGCTTGTTCAGGAACTTTCACTGATCAAGATGCCACCTCAGAAACCAATCACCGGAGATAACCTCTTCACGACTGAATCTGGAATCATCGCAGGATGGTGGTCGAGGCTCGAAGAGCTCAACATGCCTCTGGAGATGTTTCCATTTCTTCCCTCATTTGCGGGCCACGATTCAAAGATCAATGTGGTTCTTGGGAAAAAGAGCGGCAGAGATTCAATCGTATACAAAGGAAAGAAAATGGGAATCCGTATACCTGAGGACAAGATAGACAAAATCTTGGTGCGCGTTAAAGAGACTTCGGAGGACAAGAAGAGAATCCTAACTGACGACGAGTTTCTTGCCATAGTCAGGGAAACTGTGCCGGCGGTTTGAGAGTGTAACTCAAACTATTGCAGATAGCTGAAGCATTAGAAGACACGTGTCAATCATATGAGACTAGAATACTCTGGTATCACAGTCAAAAGCATGGAAAAGTCGATCAAGTTTTACGCAAAGGGGCTTGGAATGGAGCTTGTCGCAAAGCTAAATAGATTCCCTCCAACCGGCAGGTCTTACGCATATGTAAAAGCCCGAGCTCTCCTCAGATCAAACTCAACTGGTATCCAATGTCCTACGTCAAGGGTTACAGGAAGGAGGACGAACTTGATCATCTTGGCTTCACGCTGAAGCTGGGCGAAGACATGAATGTCGTCATGAAACGTCTTGTAGAGTTGGGTGGAAGAGCGAAGATGGCTCCGTACATTTCGGGGCAAACTGAGCTGGGCTTCGTCGAAGACCCAAACGGAGTCTGGATAGAGCTTCTGGAGAGAGTTAGAAAAAAGAGCGCGCCCTAAGAAAACGAGGGCACGATCTCATTATAGAAACTCTTCATCAGATCCAGCGTCTTCGTCGGGGGCAGAAAGTTAATAGCAGCCAATTCACAGCCCATGGATCTGTACGCTTCAAGTTTCTTGTGGCACGTCTTCAGCGTTCCCAGCCCTTCGAAAGAAGGAGTGAAGTCATCTGAGACCACGTGCCCCAAGATGCCCATTGTCACCTTCCTCCTCAGACTAGCAGTCATTGCTTTGAGTTTCTTTGACTTTACCTCGTAGAAGTCCAGGGTAGCACCAAGCGGTAACGATGGAACCCACGCATCGCCGAGGCGCGCAGTAATTCCTAGAGTCTTTTCGCCCATTGCTCCAGTCCATATTGGGAGAGACTCTCTCTGCGGGGGCTTTGGTTCGTTGACAACTCCCTTTGCTTCGTAGTACTTCCCCTTGAAATTCACCACTTCCTCCGTCCACAGTTTCTTCAGAAGGATCAACGCTTCCTCTGTCTTCTTCACTCTGACTGGCGTCTCATCCCACTTTCCATAGAGTTCAAACTCTCTTTTCTCAAACCCTGCACCAGCTCCAAAGATTACTCTTCCGTCTGAGAGCGCATCTACGCTAGACACGATCTTTGCAAGCATGAAGGGATTGTGCAGAGTCACTGGTGTAACCAGGGCCCCAATCCTGATCTTCGAAGTCTTCCCTGCCAGGTACGAGAGTAGCGACCAGGAGTCTATCGTTGTCTGGTTTCGGACGGAGGTCGCCTGCGCCGTGCCTATGCCTGGTCTGACATAGTGGTTAGACGTTAGGAAGAATTCGTAACCGATTTCCTCCCCAAGCATTGCTATTTTTTCGTAGATGTGAGGGTTGTATGAGAAGGGTTCCCAGTTGGAAGCAAACACTCCGAATTTCATTGGCGGAGACCTCTCTCTAGAGCTGAATTCAAGATGCGAAGCGGTTTTCACCGCTCAACATCAGGTAAATATTTGTTTGGAAAATCTAGAGAGACCCTGTTTTATCAGACCGATTACGTTTCCAGCTTCTCCAGTTTGAAGAGGCATCCAGGTGCTTGAGAGCCGCAACAAGCTATCTCGGTCACCCTATACTTCTGGGAAAGCCTTGAAGCAAGTACTGCCTCCAAGAGCCTCTCCTTGAAAGGGCAGAGGACATATCCTGTGCCATCTTGAAATACAGTCTGAGCAAAAGTTCACTGCGACTAACCTTCGCTCCCGTCCTCCCAGCTCATTTCTCCTATTTGGTTCCTCTTCCAGTAATCGCCGAGCTCTGATATTAGCGATTTGACTTCAAGGGAATGAAGCGTGTTTGCCAGCTCCAGCCCGAGCTGGTAACCTATGTCACGCACGGTCTTTGCGTGTTTTCCTGGATTCGAATCGTAGTGCTCCTTAAGTCTTCATCGATAACTTCAGGATCTCAGCTTCTTCTACTTCGCTTGCTAACATACCAAAATTCAACTCGTTTTCTATTTCATTTGGGTTATCGATTGCGCCTATTGCAGAAGGCTCTCTATCGTTATGTGCTCGTTCAATTCGTTCGGAACGATTACGACGCCGTCGTAGGAGCATTGCGCAGGGCAGGCAGTGCATCCAAAGCAGAGCTCGCGGTTCTTCACCACGTACTCGCCGCGCTCGTTTGTTTCAAAGATGCACCAAGGCACACAGAGGAGCAATCGCCGCTTCCGCTGCACCCCTTGACTATGACTTTGAAAGAGCCGAGTCAAAAATTGCGAAGACTTACTCTAGAAGACTCAGCAGTAATTAGGACATCCAGGGGAATATGAATCCAGACCAGGTTTGTGAAGTTTCGAGAAAACCCTTATCTGTGAAGCAGCTTCTTAAGTACATCAAGATTTTAATCAACTACCAGGAGAAATAGTTGGAGGAAGAAACAATGACACAGGGAATTGGACAGGGAGGGAAAACCGTGAGCTGTGTCAGGCTGCTTGACTCGATGCTCAGACAACACGAGAAGGAGACTGCCAAGGACATTACTGGAAACTTGGGCCTCTCGGATCTTCTGGAGAGGGCAGACAAGGAGTACCAAAGAGTGAAACAAATTGGCGAAGAGTATTATTTCGCAGTGTTCAATCCTGCGTTTCTGGTCATGCCTGCTGATGATGTCGTCAGGATCTTGAAGAGCATAGGTTCTAATTGTGGCGCTTCCGGTGAATGGGCTCCGGTCGTCGTGAAGAAGGATTCTGTATTTTACAGGATCTGGGGTAACACTACTTTCTGCGGTTAGCTGGCTACTTTTCGCATTTCACGCTTGCTCTCTTTGATGAGATGATAACAGTCTGTCCAGTGCAGTCCAAAGTTGTGCATGAATCGCGTGAACGCCTTTTTCATGTGTTTCGATGGGTTAGGGTTTGTTGCCCGAAACATCACCTCTAACCTCTGGCTGATGAATTTGCCAAATTTTTCCCAGTCTAAAACAAAATATGATTCGTCAAGCTTCCTGAGTCCGAAAAGGTCAACCGACGAGAATTTTATTGCTCCCTTATGTCCCGCAGAGCTCACCCCCATGATTTGAAAGAGCCTGGCTGGTTGCCTGATGTAGAGTGGGTCAACGAGTTTTCGCCGTGCAAAGTACGGGACTTCATCAAAGGCAACGAAGCCCTGCGCTTTCATCCTCTTTCCAATTGCTGAAAACTGTTTCTTTTCAGGTTCGGTCATTTCCCTATCCTCTTGGAATTTTGGTCGCTGAGTTTTCGCGACCGCATTCCCGCTTTGAACGCTACTGCTTGTGAGTTCTTGCAACACGAGGTCGGCATTCTTCCTTGATTGCTCAAGTTTGATCACCAGGTCCCAAAAGGTCACTAGGCCTCTGTCACAGATTAGGCAGTCTCCGGTGTCAGGGTTCATCAGTTGCGCTGCCTCGGCAATACTCATCCTGCTGTCGACTACTGGAGGCTTGGAAGAGGGAAGCTCGCTTGCGGGAGTCTTGAGCAATGATTCAGACGACTCGTTCATCGCCTCGATCATGCCGGGACTAGTTATGTAGCTCAGGATGTCTCTATCAGAAATCAGAGTCCTTGTTTCGGGAACAAGGATTTTCCTTACCTTGTAATCTAACATTGTCTTTATCAGATCCTCCAGAGTGGACGCGCTCTTTACCGAGAGGACGGGTGAGGAAGCAAGATCGCCAACTTTCAGATTCGTCTCGAGGAGGTTTCGCCCATCCCGGTACAGACGGACAAAGTCTCTCAGTTCAACGGTAGACAGAATCTGGGAATTGCCGCTCCTACCCGACACCAGCACGACTCCCAAGTGCGAATCATTAATTGCGGCGACGACATTCTCAAGAGAGCTGCTGTCTTTCACGATCTTGATTGTTCGTGCAGAGTCCTTGCATTGGCTGGCAAGAAATCTCGAAAAACTGCCCTGTTTGCCCGGAAGCTTGGACAGTATGGAGTACCCTGTAAGTGCTTTGTACGATACACTGTCTTTTGCTGTTCGTTTATCCATAATCAGCACTGCACTAACTTGGAGAGAGGTGAGGATCCGGGCCGCTTCTAGAACAGGAGTTCCACCGTCGAGCAGGGGAGTGGAGCGAGAAAACAGCTTTGGAAATGCTTGATTCACCTGCAATTAGAATGACTCCTTGATCCCAGGTCGCAACAGTCTATCGGCGAATGAGTTTCCACTTGATTTAAGGGCTGTTGCTCGGTTTGGTCGACCTTGAGAGACTTCCACTAACTACCTACGCTCTGCAGTGAGGAATACTATTTGTGGCTACATGAGCGCATATGTCGTGCACGGACCTACGCTTGGACGACTCATTCGGAAATCCCTCACCTGTTCGGGAATGCACCTTTTACCTGATCCTCAGTCAAGCTGAGCGTGGCACGAGTCGCCGGGTATGACCCAATGATCGAGCTACTAGAAAGCGTGTGACATAGGTAGAGAACAAAGAAGATGAAGCAAATGAAAATCAGTGAGGCACTTCCGGAAGTCTTCACCCGTGCATACACCATGCTGGAACCGCATACGCACATGCTGCTTGCACTTTCAATCTTGAGGTTCCAGAACCTCGATGCACTCCCAATCGGTGTCGGGAAATCACGCAGCAGAAAGATTGCAGTGTCTGGTTTCTCCTGCCTTTCAGAAGTAATGTCTTTGGAGCCGGGAGATTACGAGAGATTCCTGAACGAACCCTGCGAGTCGTACTCGGTCAAACTGGCTACCTTACACGCCGAGGACGACCTTGAGGATTTGCTTCGGACCTTCAGCGAAACTGGCTTCGGGTTTGCCTGTGTTGACGGACGGGGAAAGAACGAACTGATGGCTTTCGTTGGACTGAGGGATCTGATGAGGTTATGTACAAAGTCTGTAATCACTTCGCCTCTATCAGCTGGCGATGTGGCATCATCGCCGATCTTCTCTCTTCCAAGGCATGCAACGCTCAAACAAGCATTGGAGGAAATGATCGAACGCGGAAAGAGGCGAGTATTTCTCTACGGGACAGATTTGGCAGTATCCGATAGGTCAATCATCAACCATATATTCTCAGCCTCAAAGCTCAGCGAGGCCTCAAGCAAATCATACGACCTACTAGCGACAACGCTCAATGAAATCGAGCACGCGCGGCCCGAAAGTATCGACGAAGGAGCCGATCTCAAGAAAGCTGCCGAACAGATCATCGCAGCAAAAGATCACTGCCTGACTTGTAAAAGAGGTATAATCACGCCATGGGATCTAATAATGAAACCATGGGAACAACACAAGCTCACAATATCGGCTTGAGCCTACAATTTTCCAAACACAACCACGACTTGTCTAATCTCGAATCATAGCGAAGTATAAATCCGAACAAAGAACGACGAGATCGTAATGGCGCGTACCAAGGCTCTGTGCTCGATCGATGTCCACAACCATGTCTTACAGAACGAATGGTTTGCTGATCTTAGAAAGGATCACGATCGATTCGTGCCAGAGCTAATCGAAGAAACATCGAGTAGTCAGAAATTCTCGCTGAAGGTAGGGGTCTCAGGGATTCAGGCGAGGTTCATACCTGAAACCATGTTTGGCCTGAAGAAAAGACGAGCAGAGTTGAAACGTCTACGAATCGACTTTCAAGTGCTCTCAGCAGTGCCATTCCTATTCTTCTACGACCTGCCGCGCGAGAGCGCAGTGAATCTAAACAGAGCGCAAAACGAAGGAATCGCCCGGGTTGTTCGCGACTATTCTGATGACTTCATAGGGCTATGTACCGTACCGTTGCAAGATCCGAGCAGCGCCGCATCTGAGTTGGAGCATGCCGTTACCAATTTAGGGTTAAAAGGAGTCGAGATCGGCAGCAACATCAACAGCGTCAACCTTGACGACCGCTCACTCTGGCCATTCTACAAGAAGGTTCAAGAGCTGCGGGTTCCAATCATGGTCCACCCGGTTTCCTCAGGTTTTCGAAGGCTTGACAGGTATTACTTGGGAAATTTTCTTGGAAATCCGCTTGAGACTTCTATAGCTATCTCCAGCATAGTCTTTGGCGGAGTGCTAGAATCCTTTCCGCGCCTGAAATTTTATTTTGTCCACGGCGGCGGCTTCGTCCCTTACCAGCGCGGGAGGCTCAGCCACGGATTTAAGGTAAGACCAGAACCAAAGGAGATCATCAAGAGAGATCCAGAATTCTACTTGAAACAGATCTACTTTGACAGTGTGCTTCACTACGCCCCTGCGTTGGAATATCTGATCAAGACACACGGAGCAAACAGAATTCTCCTTGGTAGCGACTACCCATTCGACATGAAAGTGTCAAGGCCAGTCGACAACGTGAGCGACAGGAACATTTCCGCGATAGACAAGGCAAGAGTGTTAGAAGAAAACGCCGCAGAGCTCTTCAGCATGAAGTTGCGTTAGGTCTTGACCGCCTTCATTTCTTCAGGGCGGCAACGATCTCCGTCAGCACTTTCTTTGCGTCTCCGAACACCATCATCGTGTTGGGAAGGTAGAAGAGCTCGTTGTCCATGCCTGAGAAACCAGGGCTCATCGAGCGTTTTATGAAGACTACTGTCTTTGCCTTGTCCACGTCCAAAATCGGCATGCCGTAGAGTGGCGAGTCCGTTTTTGTTCGCGCTGCGGGATTTGTCACGTCGTTCGCTCCGACCACGATTGCCACATCTGTCTCTGGGAACAGCGAATTGATCCTCTCCATTTCCCATAACTGTTCATAGGGAACGTTTGCTTCCGCCAGTAGCACGTTCATGTGTCCGGGCATCCTGCCAGCAACGGGGTGTATGCCGTACTTCACGTCTATTCCCTTTTCCTGGATCAGATCTGCCGACTCCTTGACCACGTGCTGAGCCTGCGAAACAGCCATACCGTAGCCTGGCACGATAACGACTGTTCTAGAATTCTCTAGGACTGTTGCAACATCCTCCGGGGTAAAGCCCTGCACGCTCCTTGCAGTCTGAACCGCCTCCTCCACCTTTGAAATCGCTGTCCCAACGCCTCCGAAAAGGACATTGAGAAATGAGCGATTCATCGCCTGACTCATGATGAGCGCGAGTATCAATCCTGAAGAGCCATCCAGCGACCCAGCAACAATCAAAACTCTGTTGTCCAGAACAAATCCCAGGCCTGCTGAGGATATTCCAGCATAGGCGTTGAGGATAGCAATGACGGTTGGCATGTCCGCGCCACCGATTCCCATCACAAGAAGTACGCCAAATGCTAACGCAAAGACTGCCATGATCGGAAGAATGAAGCTCTGGGTTGGGTTTGCGATAAAATAGACCGCAAGGGCGATCGCGATCCCAAGAGTGGAAAGCGTCACATAGATCCTTCCTGGATATACCAAAGGCTTTCCTGGGATCAATCCCTGCAGCTTGGAGAATGCAATGCAGCTGCCGGTGAATGTGAGGAATCCGAGTATCATCTCGGCGGAAAGCACGGTTATGGTGAAGACGTCTATTGTTGGGGCCCTGTTGTAGTATTCCGAAGCGCCTATCAGTGCTACCGCAAGCGATCCGAACGCGTGAGACATTGCGGTTCTCTGCGGCACGGCGGTCATCGGTAGCTTTAGTGCGATCGGCATTCCGACTATTGTGCCAACTATGACAGCCGCCACAAGGAGGTCAATCCTCTCAACATGGTACGCGAGGAGAGTAGCCGCTATCGCGACGATCATCCCTGCAGCGCCGGACCAGTTTCCGCGCCGGGAAGTGTTGACCTCACTCATCCACCGGAGCGATAAGACGAAAAGAGCAACAGCTATGACGTACAGGTAAGCTACGATCAGGTCGTTCACTTTGAGACTTCGCCCTTGTCCTTTTTCCGCCTAAACATCCTGAGAATTCGCTCAGTGATCATAAAACCGCTTACAATGTTTGTTGCCGCCAACGCCACCGCCACGATCACGAGTATCATGATGAAATCGTTCTTCGGCTCGGCGAGAACTATGAGTCCAGCGACGATCGAAACGGAGGAGATAGCATTGGTAAGAGACATCAGCGGCGTGTGAAGCAACCTGGAGACATGTCTGATGAGTTCGGTTCCGAGAAAAGTTGCCAACACAAATATCAGGAGATTCACTGCCAGGTCTGCTTGGGCAGAATCAGTCATTTCGCGCTCTCTCCGGCAATGGCGCTCTTAGTCGTCTCATTCAGAATCTCTCCTTTGTTCATCACCAGCGTCCCCTTGACGATTTCGTCCTTGAGATCAATGTTAAAGCCGCCATCTTTGATCATTGCGCCCAAAAAGGCGGCGAGGTTTCTTGAAAAGAGCTGACTGGTTTGAGGCGCCATGGATGAGGGAACATTCAGAGTTCCGTGGATAGTTACGCCGTACTTGACCACTGTTTTGCCAGGTTCTGTTAGGGCGCAATTGCCTCCCTGCTCTGCTGCGAGGTCTACGACCACAGATCCAGTTCGCATGCCCTTGACAGCATCTTCGGAGACAAGTATCGGAGCACGCTTTCCAGGGACAAGAGCTGTCGTTATCACGACGTCTGCTTGCCTTGTGTGTTCTGCGAGAAGCTCCTGCTGCTTTTTGTAGAATTCGTCGGACTGGGCTTTCGCATATCCGCCTGCTGTTTGGGCATCCTTTGCCTCAACACGAAGCTCTACAAACTTTGCACCCAAGCTTGTAATCTGCTCCTTCACTGCTGGACGAACATCGTATGCTTCGACCACCGCACCCAACCTGTGAGCTGTGGCTATCGCCTGAAGTCCAGCGACGCCCGCGCCTATGACGAACACTTTGGCTGGCGAGATAGTCCCTGCCGCAGTCATCATCAGTGGAAACATCTTTGGGAGAGAATCTGCTGCAATCATGACCGCCTTGTAACCTGCGACATTTGCTTGTGAAGAGAGAACATCCATCGATTGAGATCTGCTGATCCTTGGCAGGAGCTCGATCGCAAACACAGTTGCATGACGCGCGGCCAGACGCTTCACGCTCTCTATATTGGACAAAGGGTAGAGAAATGAAACGAGTGTCGCGCCTTCTTTGAAAAGATCTGCCTCCTCAGGCGAGGGGGGTTGAACCTTCAGGATGATGTCTGATTGGCCATAAAGGGTGTTGGAATCCGAGGCGATCGCTGCACCCTTTTCCGTGTATGCTGAGTCTGCATATCCAGCGTTATCGCCTGCTTCCTTTTCCACGAGGATGGAAAATCCCTTGAATTTTGGGATAGACTCGGGCACGAGCGCGACACGCCTTTCCCCGGCCGCTGTTTCCATGGGAACGCCTAGGATTATTGAGCAATCTCACCGGAAAGTATCGTCGAGGGAAAAATGAGTGACGTTTAACCATTGCTAAACGGTTTGGCCAAATAACGCATGACATCGCGGAATCGAGTACGTCTAATCCAATTCCAAAAGACTGGCCTGCAAACAGCGGGATGCCCATTTGGTGGAAGAGAATGTGCACCAATCTGAACAATTCTTATCACTGGTTGAAATCTCAGAATTGGACCTGCATTGAGAGCAGCGCTTCTACACGAGAATGAAAGCACGCTGAAATTGGGAATCGTGGATACTCCCAGGATCGCTCAAGGAGAAGCGCTCGTACAAGTCCAAGCCGCAGGGCTGTGCAGAACTGATCTAAAATTTATTCGCGGGCTGATGAAACCAAGATCCTATCCTCACATCCTAGGCCATGAAATATCCGGCAAAGTAATCGAAGCAATGCCCGCAGACATAAGGGATGAAGAATCGCTCACTGTATTGGAAAAGACAAACTACAAAGCGCTTGTTTACTTTTACCTCACCTGCGGGGGCTGTTTTTACTGCCTGTCCGGAAAATCCAATCTCTGCACAAAGCTAGCGAGACCGGGCTTTGAGCTCCCCGGCGGTTTTTGCGAGTACGTCAAAGTTCCAATCCGAAACCTTGTTGCTACAAGTCTGGATGCGGATGCTGCGGTACTTACTGATGCAGGGGCCACAATGCTTCAGGCGATCCGAAAGGTTGCTCCAAAATCTGGCACAAGGATAGCCTTTGCCGGAGCGGGCGGGCTCGGGACTTTTGGGATTCAGTTAGCAAAGCAGATGGGATGCGAAGTCGTCGCACTGGATGTTGATGAGAAGAAACTACAGTTTGCCAGAAGCCTTGGTGCAGACGGTACGCTCAACGTCACAGATGCCGACCCAACCAAAGTGAGGGAGATATTGGACGAGAAAGGCGGTGGCAGGCCTGTCGATATCTTTGTTGATCTCGTTGGAAACGAATCTACGCAGTCTCTTGCCATCGCGTTGCTTGCAAAAGGGGGGAAGCTGATACAGGTAGGATGGACGCCAACTAGCTTCTCGCAAGTAACTCTGAAGAAGCTAGTCTACGACGAGTTACAGATCATAGGATCTGTCGCTTCTTTCATCGAGGATCTGCGCGACTTTGTGGAGCTTGCAGAACTCGGAAAGATAAAGCTCAATGTCACTAAGCGATATCCATTGGAGGAGATCAATTCTGCTATCGAGGAACTGGAACAAAACAAAGTAATTGGAAGATCGATTGTTGTTCCTTGAAAAACCGACTAAACGCGTGAATGATTTTCAGAGACAAGGCGAGCAATCCTCGCGTATGGAATAATTGAGCGCATCACCTTGGCTTCCGCCTTCCTCAGGTGTTCCTCGAAGGTGGAGGGCCTTGCTCTGAGCAATGAGGAAATCTCTGCTATCGTGCGCTGTTTTGGAAAAGAGTAGTACCCCATCTCGATTGACTGGACTAGAGCATCCAGCTGCTTTCTTGTGAGCGTCCCAAAGAAATCCTCGGCGGAAATTGTCATCGACGATCTAGTGGTGGGTCTAAGAAGACTCTCCTTCGAAGCGACTTCAACTCTGGCAAATTTCGAGAGGTTGTCGATTGCCCTGCCGAGGTCCTTGCTACTGAATGAGAGGACTTTGCAGTGCTCAATGCCGCCGCTGTATGTCACCGGCATTACTGGAATGCAGTTTGAAGCTTCAATTACGGATATGGATGAGTTGTTTATGGCACATCTGCACTTGATCACGGCCTCGAGAGTAGTCTCTGAATACTTTGAGGTGTGTATCATCCTGGCCGAAAGTCCCTTCATCATGTTCTTCAGCGACTTTTGAATCCTGGCGAGTTGTTCCTTTGTCGCCTCGATTTCGAGAATGTCCACCTCCAGGTTGCACCAACGCGAAATGTTTGCGTCTGGAAATAGTTTCGAGAGTTTGTTGAATGGGAGGTTGTGCTCTAGCTTCAGCTCGGCTCTATTCATGTTGCTACCGTTGTACAACGGTGCAATGCTCATACCTCTTTCGCTGACTTTGGATCAATGAAAGGTCATGGGAACCTATCTAGTCAATCACGAGTGGAACGCGTCGAGATCTGATGAGGTCAAAAGTGTTGTTTCGAGCATTATCGAAAAGGAGAGGAATTCTAGTCTGCCAGGTGGATTTCATCTGCTCTGGGTGATGCTCTCCTCGACCCAACCAAAAGCTTCCTGCGTGTGGGAAGCTCAAAGCAAGAAGGCGTTGGAGGATTTGCTTGCCTCAGTAAACCCTCCAAGTGAACACTCTGTCGAAGAGTACCAGATACTCTACGGTGAGAGCCGGATAACCGCGCTCTAACGGGTCACTTTTTGAGATTGGAGGAATAGCATTGCCATTATTTGACGATCAAGCCAAAAAGGAAGTCTCTGCATTTTTCTCTGAAAGGCTGAAAGCAAACGGCGCTGCACGCATCATCACATTTGTACCCAAGGATGTGTCTGGCTGCGAATACTGTTCG
The DNA here is from genome assembly GCA_021806865.1 of archaeon. The sequence continues at coordinate 4,744 of JAKAPU010000017.1, read as the reverse complement.
GAAATCGAAGAACTCTCAAGCGAGCTGGAAACTCTATCGCAAGGCAAGGTGAAATCCCAGAGGCTGACGATTGAAGATGCAAGGGAGCTTGCGGATCGATTCAAAGTGAAAAGGGCGCCAGCAACCGTTGTCACGGATGACAAGCAGAGCTTCGCACTAAAATTCTACGGACTACCTTCAGGTTACGAATTTTCCGCCCTGCTTGCAGATCTCGAAGATGTCTCAAACGGTCGCTCCTCTCTTCGCGATTCCACGATACAAAGCGTTCAAAAATTGGACAAACCGGTTCACATCCAGGTCTTCGTGACTCCGAGCTGCCCGTACTGCCCTAGAGCAGTGCGTACCGCACATCAGCTCTCGCTTGCGAATCCGGCGATGATCGACGCCGAAATGATCGAGTCTTCGGAATTCCCAGAGCTTGCGGAAAGGTACTCGGTCATGGCGGTGCCGAAGATCGTTATCAACGACAGCGTAGAATTTGACGGCGCCTTACCCGAACAGACATTTGTCTCAAAGGTAGAGGAAGCGGTTTCTGTTGCATAGGGGTGCCCTCATCCCCAACTCACTTGGAGGCAATCATCGGCAGTAGCAGGAAGGATTGCTGCTTTGGGCCGGTGTGAAGAGCGGTCCTGCCGCCGAATATCTCGATTGGGCGATCTCTTGGGTCATTATGCAGGAAGGGGCCAGAACCTCTGTAAGGAACAACGCCTGCAAAAGACCCTTCCTGAACACTTCTCTCGAAATCCTTTCCCTGAACAGTTAGAGCAAGTCGATAAGATGGAGGGAGAACAATACAAGTTGGCCACATCTCAATATCTAATTGGTAGACCTCATTTGGTTTGAGTAATTGCACTTCATCATGCGTCTGATACGGCCTGTAGGGTTTTGAGCGATCTAGGTCTAGCTTCCTGTGTGAAGCCCGGAGCCAGCCCTGCGAAAGTGGAGTGTGTGGATCAAGAGTTCCTTGAAAGTCGACTTCTTTTCCCTGCGGGTCAAAGGCGCGAAGAGTAGCAAATAGATCTGCGTCGCTTGTCGAAGAAGAGACAAAAAGCCTGGCCGCGAGTGGTCCTGTTATCTCGATTTCTTTCTCTAAGGGATTCGTGTAAAATGTCAAGCCGTCACTGAGAGCGTCGAAATGTGAGCTAGCTTTCTCTTTTGACTCATCCCAGGAAAGACCCTTGCTGTTCGCATCAAGATAGACCTTTGTCCACTTCGTTCTTGCGAGCGGCCACTCATTCTCGAATCTAGTATCAAAATTTTGGAGCCGCCTAATAATCAAGCGGACTTTGGGTTCTTTCTCCCAGCCGTTGTCTTCTCCTTTGAGGAAGCGAGCGAAGAACTTCTTCTGGAGCTCCATAGCGTATGGAAGGTAAAAGTACTCTTCGTGTCTTCCCACATGTACTTCGAGCCACTTCTGGGCAGACGCAGATTCCGTAAAACCTTCGAAATTTCCGCGCTCGTGCAAACCAAATCCACCCCAGTTTGCGGCACTAAGTAGTGGCACTTTGATCTTTGAAAAATCCGCAGATCGGCCGCGCTGGTACTCGTTGTCCAGATCGTGTGTCCTAGCATCCTCGATGTAATCTGCTCGGTTTTTCTCAATTTCCTGCGCGCTCAAAGTCTCTGGTCCGGTCGCGGGTTCGTTCATCCAGGGATCCATCGGCCCCTTTGTTCCAAGTCCGTGCTGCACCGTTAGCACTTGTTTTTCGTACCACGTTTCAAGGAAGACGTTTGCGTAGATGCCTCCATGATGTGTGAAATCGCGATAGTAATCGGCAGCTCCCTCCCACGGAATCATTGCTTTCAAGTGAGGCGGTTGAAAAGAAGCTACGAGCCACTGGTTGATTGCGTAGTAAGATATTCCGCACAACCCAACGTTGCCATTGCACCAGGGCTGGCGTGCTGCCCACTCTATCGCGTTGTAAAAGTCACGTGTCTCGCTCGGTGAAAAAGGATCCAAAACGCCCGGTGTTCGTCCAGCTCCTCTCGAATCCACACGGATCAATACATAGCCATCCGGTACCCAGAGCTCGGGATCGACGGTTTCCCAAGCCAGATAGCTTCTGGTCGAGCCTTTCAGTATGTCTGGATGTATTTTGACTAGCCAGTTCCACTGGGGCGCGTATCCTTCTTGGTATCTCAAGCCCTTCGCATAGGGACCGTGCGTCATGATCACCGGGTATTTTCCATCTGCCTCTGGCCTGAATATGTCTGCGCGCAGGATGATGTCATCGCTTGGAATTCCAACATCGCGTTCAATTTTCATGCGGGAACTGAAGTATTGCAGAATAGCGCAGATTCATATCAATTGCGAAATTACTCCGTTCTTTCGAAAAATGCTTATGTTTCAACACTAAGCGATTGGTTTCAAATCATGAGCCTGAGATCTGAAAACAGGGATGGAATGAAGATAGAGTGGGACGTACCAGTGAAGATGGACGATGGTCTAGTTCTTCACGCCGACGTGTACAGGCCACCGGCAGACGGGAAGTATCCGGTAATCTTGAGTTACGGCCCTTACGCAAAATGGCTTCCGTTCCAGATGGGATATCCAGATCAGTGGAACAGAATGGTGAAGCAGTACCCCGATGTCGAGCAAGGTTCAACAAACAGGTACCAGGCATGGGAAGTGGTAGATCCTGAAAAATGGGTGCCCGACGGTTACGCAGTGGTTCGGGTGGATTCCCGCGGCTCTGGAAGGTCTCCCGGAGTGGTTGCTCCATACTCCGAGAGAGAAACGCGCGATTTGTACCTTTGCGTAGAATGGGCCGGGGTTCAAAGCTGGAGCAACGGCAAGGTCGGCCTTTGCGGTATTTCTTACTACGCTGCCAACGAGTGGCAAGTCGCCGCTCTCCAACCGCCTCACCTTGCCGCAATCATTCCATGGGAAGGCTCAAACGATCCTTACCGCGACGCGGCACGGCACGGCGGAATTTTTTCGATTTTTCGACTCTACTGGTTTGGCAAGCAGGTGATGACAGTCCAACACGGGCTCGGAAAGAGGGGATTTGTCAGTCCGATGAACGGAGAGCTGGTTTCTGGCCCGGAGACGCTCAGCGATGAAGAGCTCGCAAGAAACCGCCACAATCCTGGCCTTGAGTTCTTGGAGCATGTTTTGGACGACGAATACTACAAAGAACGGAGGCCTGATTATTCCAAGATAGAGGTTCCTCTTCTCTCATGCGCAAACTGGGGAGGAGCAGGGTTGCACCTGCGGGGAAACGTAGAGGGATTTCTTAGGGCAGCGTCGAAGAACAAGTGGCTTGAATTTCACGGAGACACTCACTGGAAGTTGTTTTACACAAACTATGGCGTATCGCTCCAAAAGAAGTTCTTCGCTCGCTTCCTCAAAGGAGAAGACAACGGCTGGGAGAAACAGCCAAAGATACTGCTGAACATGCGCACTGTCAACGGATATTTCCAGAGGGGAGAAAGCGACTGGCCTATACCGAGGACCAAATGGACCAAATACTACTTTGACGCAGAATCAAAGACACTCTCCTCCGAGATAGGCATTGCAGAGCAGAAGGTAGAATATGACGCACTCGGAGACGGTGTCACCTTCTCCACTCCTCCGTTTGAGGAAGAAACCGAAATTACGGGGCCTTCGGCTGCAAAGTTGTTTATCTCATCCTCAACCACCGACGCTGACTTGTTCTTGGTACTGAGGCTGTTTGACCCACGTGACAAAGAGGTGGTGTTTCAAGGCGCACTGGACCCACACACTCCGATCGCACAGGGATGGCTCCGGGCTTCACACAGGAAACTGGATCTCGCACAGAGCAAGCCTTACCGTCCATACCACACACATGATTCGCTGGAACCGCTTGTGCCTGACAAGATCTACGAACTCGACGTGGAGATATGGCCGACATGCATTGTGGTTCCGAAGGGATACAGGATTGCACTAACCGTGAGAGGGAAGGACTATGAGTACGCTGGGGAAACCGATCGTTTGTCAACGTTTGCAAACGAGTTCAAGGGCTGTGGTCCCTTCCTGCATAACGACCCGAGAGACCGCCCTCAGAGCACTTTTGGCAAAAAGGTGATCCTGTACACAAGGATTTCGTACTTACTGCTACCAATAGTACCAAGTTTGAACGAGGCAAGTTGATTTAGAACAGCCTACGAACGAGACTAGAATGGCGATCCTATGGGAAGAATGGAATCGCGTGAAGATGTGTCCGGATCTATTGTTGTGTGAAATGCATTTGGTGAGTGTCGAGATAAATCTGGAGCGACCCGACTGTCCAGAAGCGGCTCGCCTCCTTAACGAACTTGATGACTATTTGATTGTACTATACCCGCCCGAGAGCAATCACTTGCTTTCTGTGTCTGATCTTCTCAAACCTGAAGTTCGTTTCGTCATCGCAAGAATTAATGGAATCGCTGCGGGCTGTGGCGCTCTCCTGATCAAACCAGGCTATGGAGAAATCAAGCGGATGTATGTCACACCAGACCAGAGACGTACAGGAGTTGGAAGAGGTATAATTGAGAAACTCTGCACGATAGCTCGTGAAAGCGGATTGAAAAAGGTCAAGCTCGAAACCGGGATCTTTCAAACTTCTGCGATAGGCCTGTACGAACGCTCTGGTTTCAAGCGCATTGGACCGTTCGGTGAGTACAAGGAGGATCCACTGAGCGTCTTCTACGAGCTCACGTTATGAGTTTACGTAATTTCTACCTTGAGATCAAACAAGACAGAATTACATCGTCGACTCTGGCACGGTTCTGGAGCTTAAGA
>JAKAPU010000155.1 GCA_021806865.1 archaeon | reverse complement strand
CGATCTTGCCTGATGTAAGCTCGTCCAGTGTTACGGCATACATGACTATCTCAGAGGGATCTACAGAATAGGGTTTGAAATTAGTTCCCAACACGATCCGTTCAGTTCTGGCGGCCACTGCGGGGATTAGCGCCCAAGAGCTGCGCATAAAGGGATCATGGGCAAACCAACAGGAATCAAAACCGTTCCTTTCTGCGTGAACCGCTAACCCGACTAGATCGGGAGAATTGCCAAGGTAGTTTCCCAAAAGTCTTACTCCGAACTTCATATCACTTATTTCAGAGACTTGATAGCCATATGAATATATCGAAACCGTCTCGACTCCAAATGAGTTGCAGGCAATGCGCTAATCGGTTCTCCATTGAGAGCAGTATGTCTGAGCAGCTTACAGACAATGCTCTAACACCCAAATCCTCAATGTTTTAATATCTAATAAGCAGGAGTCCTCGATATGCGTGTTAGGAGTGCAAAGTTTGCTCGGAGCGCAATAAGCAAAACCGTTCTCATAGTCGTTCTTGTCATAATTCTCTTGGTAGCTGGTGGTGGCTATTATGCCCTAACTCTGGCTACTTCTACCTCCACCTCTACTTCTACCTCCACCTCTACTTCTACCTCCACCTCTACTTCTACCTCCACTCTGGCCAGCAGTACTCAACTGCTCAGCACCATTACGTACGAGCAAGCACTCATACCACGAAGTATAGATCCCGCAAGCAGCCAAGACGGAGCTGGTCAAGAGATAATCATGAACGCTTACGAACCACTTGTTTGGTTCAACGGTTCTTCAACCACACTTGTACCTTGGCTTGCCCAAAACTACAGCATTTCAAGCAATGGAACCACTTATACTTTCAACCTCAGAACAGGCATCCAATTCTGTGATGGAACGCCATTCAATGCATCCGCTGTCAAATTCAGTTTGGATAGGGCTGTAATAATGAATCAGCCTGTTTCATGGATGCTTTCCGATTTCATAGAGGGTGCTCAAACATATGCGCTATCAAATCACACCCAGTCAGATGTGAACAACTATCTTTCAGCTAATGGCGTCCAAGTTTTGGGCAACTACGAGGTCGCAATTCATCTCGCTAGTCCCTATTCCGCTTTCTTGAAGATACTTGCAAACAATGTGGCTGACATAGTGTCACCATCATATGTCGAAGCGCACGGTGGCGTTCAGCCAGGGCAGCAGAACAGCTGGATGTTGAATCAAGGCGCCTGCGGCACTGGACCATATACGCTGCAAAGCTACGACGCGTCAAGCGGAGCCGCGGTTTTGCAAGCCAATACACACTATTGGGGCGGTCCCTATGGTTCCGATGTCCCAAAAACTAAGACTGTAATCATTAAATCGGTTACCTCACCTAGCACAATGGTACTCGATATGAAGGCAGGAACAGCTAATCTTGCTGAAATTGCTGAGAACCAGATGGGTCAATTCATCAATATGACTGCGTGGACGAGCAATGGAGAGATCCAATCGGTCGCCTCTGGAATAAAAGTTGAGGGCCCATTTAAATTGCTGGGAATTGATGCCATTGCAATGAATGAACAGATACAGACTTCAACTGGCAGTTTGGCCAGTTTTCAACCGTTTGCTAACAAGGACGTTAGAGAGGCTATGGCCTACGCTTTTGACTACCAGTCGTACATCACGAATGGATTAGATGGATTCGCCATATACGCGAATCAACCTATACCAAAGGGAATGTTCGGGTTCGATAGCAACATATCCTATCCATCGTACAATCTGACCGAAGCGAAAGATCTGCTTGTACAGGCCGGTCAACAACTTGGTTTCTCACCTAGTAATCCGAAGACAGTGCCTGTTTACTATACTTCCGGTTCTGCAAGCCGTCAGACAGCAATGGTTCTAATGTCGCAGGCGATCAATAATCTTGGAACTGGACTAGAACTACAACCGCAAGCTCTTTCGTTCCCAACTTACATTAATCTTCAACGTTCTCATCAAGTAACTATGTGGGTAGCTGGTTGGTCAGCCGACTACGTGGATCCTACAGACATGCTAAGCGTTTTTGCCGTCAACCCAGCATTGGCTGGATATTCTGGATATCATGATCAGCAAGCAATCAATTTGATACAGCAACAAGCAGCTACTACAGACACTACCACGAGGCTTTCACTGATCAGCCAAGCAATACAGCTGATAGTGAGTGATTACGCCTACGTTTGGATAGCACAACCAATAGCTTATCAGGTCATGCAAAGCAATGTACATGGATACTTTTTCAATCCAAACATGCCTGCAATGCCAGGCCCGTACTTTGCGACCATCTACGCATTGCAAAGCTGAGCGTGGTTTAGATAGCAGAAAATCCAAACGTATGGGGGCGAGAATTGTTTCTTCGCAGGAAAGTATGCGTTTATTCCACAATGAGTAGGGCGAGTTTTTCAGAGTCATTTCTATTCTCTGCGATGAGACCAGAACTTGACGGAAAGGACACTGGGGCCCAAAGAGATACGCTAACTGTGGTTGTTAATAACATAGAATAGTCGTTGAGCTAGGACCGCCGGAAAATTTTGATTAGCGAATGTTCAGGAAGTGATGTGTTCATTAAACGAACGACAAATGTAAACTTTAACTCAACGAATGAAACAATCTTGGGGCGCCTAAAGGATCTTCTTATAGCCAACTGTTTGGATGGCTTTATTCACTTCCAAACTAACAAAGCTAATGACAATGTCACGCTGCATTACCTGTCAGGAGTACGACGTCTACAAGACGCCGGCGTCATAATTCCGCTAGACTCTGATCCAGTTCTAATAGTGAAACAGTTTGAGCAAGAACGAGTTAACTCTGCTACGAGAATCGAAGATGTGCGTGCAGTTGTGACTACGCCACTTGACAACGGATTACGAAGGATCAAGGAGGTAATTGAAGAAAAGGGATTGATAGGTAAGAGAGTCGGAGTTGACGACATTGAGCTCACTCTTGAGGTGTTCAACAAGTTCAGGTCTCTGGATGTGGAACTGGTTCCCTTTGGGAGTTCAATAAGACTAATGCGAATGGTAAAGACAAGACAAGAACTGGAAAATATCAGAAAGGCGGTGGAGCTTGCAACTCTCGGGCTTAAGACAATTGAATCAATCGCAAGGGATGGTCTAACTGAAATGGAGTTTGCCGCGGAAGCCAGTGCAACAATGGAAAGACATGGTGGCGAAAAATCCTTCGTATCAGTCCAATACGCTGAAAACGCTGCCATTCCTCACAAGGGATCCTCGGCTCGGAAGGTAGGATCAAATGGCTTGTTATTGGTGGATCTTGGCGCACGTGTTAATGGGTACACTTCTGACCTAACTCGTACATTCGTGCTAGGATCTCCTCCCAACCAGCAAACCAGACTTGTCAAGCTAGTCGAAGAGGCAATCAACCAGTCGTTCATGAGTGTGGTATCTGGGCAATCTGTTGAGGGGGCCGCAAAGAAAGCCAGATCTATCCTGGGCAAAAATGGATTGCCGCAGCCTAAGCACAGTATAGGCCATGGTATTGGACTTAGTGTTCATGAGATGCCGACAATCGAGGAAGGCGAGCCATACGTATTTGGAGAGGGCATGGTTGTCACAATTGAACCAGCAGTCTACTTGCCAGGAATTACTGGTTGCAGAATAGAGACTGATGTTGCTATTACGGGCCAAGGCGCAGAAATGTTAGATACGAAGCTTTTCCCCTTGTCTACATTTTAACCGGTGATATGCAAAGAAATTATTGGCAATCAAGAGTCACAAATACGAAGATGGGTACATTGTTTTCCAGCACCGACCTAAATTGAGTTTCTCCGAAGAAGAATACTATCTCAGTAGTATTGGGAAGGGCTTCGTTCGCCCTGACTTTATCGAACAATATGCTAGAGACAGAAATTTCCTAATCGAACATGTTCGTCTGGAGGGTGAGCTCGACTATGGTTCTAAGTCGCTGAGGGCAACCATGATTCTCAGAGTGAGAAATATCAATGAGAACAAAATTGTTGAACTTGACGCCGTAAATTTAGACATTAATCGTATTGTGATAAATGGAGAATGTGCTCACTATTCATATGATGGCAAAAAACTGCTGATACGGTTGCCCAGTCAAGTGAGTAACGCTGAGGTCGGGATCGAATATGAAGTCATCGAGCCTAAAAGAGGATTGTTTCTAATCACGCCCAACGATGACCATCCCGACTGGCCATACATGGCCTGGACACAAGGCGAGTGTCAGCACAACAGATATTGGATCCCTATCTACGATTATCCGAACATGAAGTTCACGTCAGAGATAATCCTTACTGTGCCGGAAAATCAATCTGTCGTCGCAAATGGTGTATTACAGGAGGTTTCCGAGTCGAATGGAAAGAAGAGATACCACTGGCTGATGGACAAGCCTCATTCGTCATACCTTATTGCATTCTATGCTGGAGAATTTGACAGTAAGAATGATTTACTAGATGATAGTATTCGACTTTATTACTTCGTTCCGAAGGGCAGGGGTGGGGACATAGACAGAAGTTTCTCGAAAACACCTGACATTATGAGGTTCTTCTCGGAATTCACTGGACTGAGGTATCCATACGAGCAGTATTCTCAAACATGTGTTCTCTCACCCATGCGACGTGGAGCGATGGAAAATATTACAGCGGCTAGGTTTCCTGAGAGACAACTGCATGACGAAATAGCTCATATCGATTTCACAAGTAATGATGTCGTAGCACATGAGCTCGCACATCAGTGGTTTGGTTGTCTTGTCACCTGCAAAGATTGGTCTCACACTTGGCTCAACGAAGGTTTTGCTACATTCTTCCAGGCGTTGTATTTTAGGCATGATGCTGGATGCGAAGAATTCCACTACGACTTGATTACCAAGATGGATGCTTATCTGGAAGAGGCCTCAAAAAAGTATGTTCGGCCTATTGTCACCAAACTGTACTCGGCGCCCGAGGAGATGTATGATGCTCATACGTATCGTAAAGGCGCGCTAGTTCTCAACTCGCTCATGAATCTGATAGGCGAGAGTAATTTCAGGAAGGGAGTAAAAACATATCTTGAAAGATTCAAATTTAGTAATGCTGAAACAGATGACTTTAGGAAGTCTATTGAGGAAACCACAAACAAGAGTCTTGAGTGGTTCTTCGATCAGTGGATCTATAGATCAGGACATCCGGATCTAAAGTTCTCTTACAGCTACGATCCAATTGAAAAGACGGTTACAATCAAAGCAGAGCAACGACAGCAAGAACGACCATTAAGGATTCCAATCACGATAATCTTCAGGAAAGACTCGGCTGTTGTTACCAATAAGATAATCCTAAGTCACCGCAACGAATCATTTATCTTTGATCTCGAAGAAAGGCCAGACTTTGTCTGCTTTGACCCCGATATTTCGGCCCCTGGATCTTTGGAGGTTGAGGAAGATACAACTTCGCAAATTATCAAGGCAAGGGGCGACGACCATGTCTATTGTAGGATTTTGGCAATTAGAAGTATGACCAAGAGTCCTTCCCGGAAGACTATCGAAGCGCTTGGAAGTATACTCGTGACCGAGGGCTTCTGGGCACTTTCTGCTGAAGCTGCAAAGGCCCTGGGAAAAATTAGGACCAAAGGTGCGCTGGATCAGTTGTTGAAAGGATCCAACCATCCTCATCCGAAGGCAAGGAAAGCAGTCGCGAACACACTGGGGGAATTCAAGGATAGATCTGCCTTTGAGACATTGGAGACCATGTGGAGAACTGACACAAGCTATTATGTCAAAGCAGCAGCTTTAGCCAGTCTCGGCAAAATCAAGAATCCCGAATCATATGATATCTTGGTAGGTGCCATCAATGTACAATCCCATGATGATGTGATAGCATCCAGCGCCATCTTGGGGATGGGAGATCTGAAACTGGACAAATGCTTGCCATTATTGCTTGAATGTACGAGCCCAAGCACAACCCACGTAATCAGAAGGGCTGCTGCGATGGCACTGGGCTCATACACTCACGATAACAGAGCCAAAGAAAAACTGGAAGAGCTTTTGTGGGACGAAGATCTCGAAGTGAGTATTAATGCCGTCTGTGCGATGGAGAGAAGCGAGGACATTAGCTTTATTGGTGTTCTCAATAAGATCGTACACACTGACATCGATGGCAAACTCATGCGGAGAGCGATTGATGCATCAAAGAAGTTGACAGAGCAATCACGTGCATCGAAGCAGATGGCGGATGATTTTTGCCGGTTAGAGCAGGAAAATCGTATGTTGAAAGAGAAACTGCATTCCACAAACAGCGGCTGAGTTTCGAAATTTGAGTCAGTGTGTACGATCTTATT
>JAKAPU010000154.1 GCA_021806865.1 archaeon | reverse complement strand
TATGAAAGTACAATAAACCCTGACCTGGGCTATATAATTCTGATCACGAACATTGCGGTAGACCCCACAGGAAAAATCATTCCTGGCGACGGCGCGACGTTCCACAAAGTCAACTTTGATGTGATGACCTTCTTCCCAAAGGTGCAAGAGGTTGTGGAGGGGGAGATTGTAGAAATTACTGATTTTGGAGCATTTGTAAGAATCGGCCCGACTGACGCGTTGCTTCACCTTTCTCAAATCACTGACGATTATCTAACTAGTGATGTCAAGCAGGGCATGATAGTTGCAACGCAGAGCAAACGCGTATTGAAGGTCGGTAGCAAGGTCAGAGTCAGGATAACTGCTGTGAGCCTCCCCAGAGGTGCAGCGCTAGGGAAAATTGGAGTAACCTGCAGGCAGCCCTTCCTGGGCGCATTTGAGTGGATAGATGAAGACGTAGCCAAGGCACAGAAAGGTGCGGCAAAGAAGGGAGAGCCGAAAGAAGAGAAAGAGGAAAGGCCAGAAAAACCCGAGAGAAAGGGCGGGAAAAAGTGATTCGGTTTGGCTAAAGAGTTTGCATGTAGAAAGTGCCAGACGCTGACGACAGGTAAGATTTGCCCCAACTGTCATAGTACTGAACTTACTCCTGATTGGTCAGGCTTGATCGTTGTCATAGAGCCAGAAAAATCTACTATATGCAAAACATTGAGCATTACCAAACCCGGAAGATATGCTCTAAAAGTAAGCTGATCGCGTAACTCTTTGCCGCCCAGTCAGCTGTAGTCTCTTGAAACTCTACCCAGCCAGCCCAAAGCTTAGAGAGGCTCTGAAGTTTCCACTTGGATTGCTAATCAGGGATGAGGAAGTCTCAAAAGACTCTCTTGAGCCGTTGCTTTCCGGCAAAATGATCGTTTGTGTGGGAGATCGCACGACGGAAAGAGTTCGTGAGCTCGGATTCACACCCAGGCTTGAAATCGTCGATCTGCTCGAGCGACGAAAGTCTCGCACGGCTCCTGTTTGGAGCGGAAATGTGAAAGATCTGATTAGGGTAAGCAACCCGGCAGGCTCAATAAGTTCTGACTCGCTCGCCTCAATTGAAGAGGCACTCAAGGAAATTCAAAGGGATACTAAGAGATCGCTAAGACTGCAGGTAGAAGGAGAAGAAGATCTTCTAGTGCTACCCGTTCTGTCACTCTTTCCTGATGACACAGTGGTGCTATACGGTCAACCGCTTGAAGGGTTGGTGGTCGTTCGTGTCACCGACGCTAGAGAGAAAGCGCGTGGATATCTGCAGGACATGGGCATCTCTTCTGATGCAGAAGACACCAAGGAGTCTCGACTCTCAATCATTCAGATGATGAAATCACCACGCGCTGCTATCCGACAAAACGCTGTCCTCATCAAGTTCATGACAGTGGGTGCAAGCGGTGTCGTGGTCGGATTGGTCCTGCTTACAATTCTGAAGATTTGGCTACACCCAGCAATCGCCAATACAATCTCTGTGGAATTGACAATTGTTAGCAACTTTGTTCTGAATGATGTGTTCACGTTCAAGCAAAATCACTCATCAGGCGGCGGGGCGATTCGGAGACTCTACCGACTGGTGAAATACAACATTGTCAGCTTGGCTGGACTTGCTCTTAATTCAGTGGTCTTTTTCATTCTCAATAGCTTTGGGGTTTTCTACGTTTGGAGCTACTTGACTGCCGTGCTTGCGGCTTTTGTTCTGAACTATTTTGGCAGTTCCCGCTGGGCGTGGAGATCTGTGATGACAGAGTGACTCTCGCAATAAACGATTAAATATTCACTGAAAACCAAAAGGGAAAAGATACGTGAACTGGTAATTGTCAACACTCGAGATTGTATCGGAGAACGAGAACAAACTGCTCTCAAGAAAGGAGCTTGTTTGCTCGTTTGCATTGGGTAGCGGCCTCATCACAAGGCAGGCAGCTGCTGAAGCTATTGCGACGCGATTAGGCGTAAAGAAGGATGGTGTGAAGATTGTGTCATTGAGCAGCAAGTTCGGCTCTAGAGACCTTTTGGCAAAGGCTTACGTGTACTCAGACCTTAAGCTCGTCGACGTGCAACTCCCCAAATACATGAAGATTAGACAGCTTTCAAAGGAAGAAAGAAAGCAGGCAAAGGAAGCGGCTAAGCAGAAGGCCGCACCGGCAGCGGAAAAGAAGGCATAGTGAATTAGTAAATGTCGGAACAAAAGCCAGCAGAAGCAAAACCGGCCGAGGCAAAGCCAGAAGCGAAGGCAGCGCCGGCAAAGAAGAAGGAGAGAGTCGAATCTCCTGTTTACAAATTCTATCAGGTCAAGGGAGACACCGTGAACCGGTTACGAAAGGAATGCCCAAGGTGTGGACGTGGCGCATTCCTTGCGGAGCACAAGGACAGGCTCACCTGCGGCAAATGTGGTTATACCAGTTTCAAAAAGGCGAAGTAACTACTCCGCCAGATCACTCTTTAGGGCGCTCAGTATGTTTGGCGCCACAAACGCCTGAAATGGGGCCCTGTATCTGAGATCGAAGGATTTGCGGACTACTGACTTGTCTTCGGCCTTGGCTTGATAGCCGTCCACGAATGATTTCACCAGCTTTCTCGCGCGTTCCTCCTTCAGAGTGAATCTTGCGGAGTAGTAGATGAATTCTGCAATATCCCACACCTTGTTGCCGCCGGGGAGCGCCTGTTCGAGGTCGGTGAAGTAAATCTTCCCATCTCCTTCAGCTAGTATCGCGTTGCTTGGCTTTGTGTCTCCCATGCAGTAGTCGTTGTTGTGCAGTAAGGCAAGTTCTTCTCCAAATCTGGAAATTGGTTCGATGTTGTCTGTCTCTCCGTCGAGATAGCTCGTCTCCAACCGCGACAGGTCGGTTCCGCGAACAAACTCGGTCACCATCGTCCTCTGCGATAGAAATACTGCAATTACTCTCGGTGTGTTTAAGCCGAATCTCACTATTTCCTGTTTTGCCTTGTACTCTCGCCACATTCTTTGCATTGCGTTCACGGTGAACCTGGCGGAACGAAGAGACCATAGGTTCAACACACCCCACTTCATGCCTTTGACGTCGTTGAACTTCTTGACTGCAATCGCGTATGACTTTTCGCCGTCATTGAGGGTGTAAAAGCTCGCCGAATTGTAAAATTCTCCTAGAGCACCGTTGGATACAGAAAATGACTCGCGCTCCATGCCCATGTGCGCGGCAAGATCCGAGACCCAGTCATCGCTGGAAACAAACAACTTCCCAGCTTCTAGCGTCCACTCCTTTTTTGGATTTGCTATGCGATCGGGAAGCTTACCAGCTTTCTTGGATCGTGAAATCTTAGAAATCACTTCCTTCCCGACAACGTCAGGCCTGACTCTCCCTGCGTATCCGTGTATGGCATACTGCCTCAGGCTCTTGTTTGTGAACGAAGCCGCGGCTTCTATGCGAGCGGACAAACCACCTCGGAACGCTTGCGTAGAAACCGATACAACATCATCTTTTAGCTCGATAATCCCTTCGTTTGCAAGTTCGACTGCTGCGGACCTGAATCCCAAAAGCGAGTGGGATAGATTTTCAGAGAGTAGTTCGTCGTCGTAGGTGCGTGCGTAACTATAGACCACCGGCGGATAGATGGTCGCCCTCTTCCTTAGCTTCTCGAACAGAAAGTAGCTGAGCGGGAATCTAATCTCACTTGTAAACTCCATATTTTCGGCATATGCTTCGGAAAGCCCTTCCAAAATGACGCGCTTCTTGTAAGCCACTTCATTTCGCTTCAGGAACGCCTCGCCCTCCAAGGGCTCGTGGACGTTCAGGAGCCTACCAGAAACAAATTCTCCAAGGCTCGACTTTGTGCAGTCATTCTCGAAAGATTTGGGATCTACGACCAGAGCTGCGCAATCCACATCGTCTTTGAGGTAGTAGTATTTGATCCTCTGGTTGAACGGCCTCAGCACAACTATTACGTCATAGTCGCTATCCTTCGTTGCATAGCCCGCAACTTGGGATCCGTAGGCGCACAGGGCGACAACCTCCCTTTTCTTTACTATTTGAGCTATGGTCTTGCTGATCTTCTCTCTTTCAGCGACCTCTAGTCCTCTCAACTACGACAAAATCCTCCGGCGCAAGTGCTGAGGCTTTGATCGGCCTGCGACTTTCTAAATGCTTTGCACGCTGGAACAAGTGGAAAATCGAGCTTTTGGCTTTTCAATTAGACGCCCTTTCAGACTAACCTCTAGACCAGTCGAG
This sequence comes from archaeon, assembly GCA_021806865.1. The sequence goes on along the minus strand of JAKAPU010000154.1, from coordinate 2,126 downwards.
AAATCAGTTCCTTTAGCTTCGGATCGAAATTCGAACGAACAATTGCCTCTACGGAGATGTTCACTTGGTTTTGACCGAGTGGAATCTTTCTCACTGGCATGCCCTTTTCGATCCACTTTTCCTTGCACTTCAGATTTAGTTTCTCGTCATCCAGGCCCGTTGATGTCCGCTTGTTGAGCTCTCTCACCAGAGTCTTGTTGGAGAAAACCTTTGAGGGATCCACCGCACGAGAGTAGTCCGTATGTCTCTCCTCGTACATCGAGCTGGAAGTGATCTGTGAAACGATATCCATTTTTGAAAAATTTCTCACAAGCTCGACGTAGTGGAGGAATTCGTGGCTGAGGACAAGACGCAGTATTTTTTTCGTTGAGTAAAGCAGTAGCGGAGCCGAAAGCTCAATGACAATCTGGACGACCCCTTTGGCCTCGATGGGTATTGTTCTCGCATACATGACTCCCACCCCCCCGATGTTGTCGCCTGCTTCGACGATTGTGAGCACCGGTTCCACATAGTACGGGGGATAAGATATCCCAGAGAACGATTCGACTTCCTTGATCGCAGCCGCCACATACTTCAGCTTAGTCGTGATGCTCTTCTTCGTTCGCCTATCCAGCAATTGACTGGCCGGAATCTTGAAGAGTGGGTCCACTTGGTCTACCCGGCCAATCATCGCCAAGTGCAAGGGTAATAAAATATTCCAAGAAGAGCCAATTTATTGCGACTTGAACAAAGAGTAATCGAATGTTGTTTTGCTGGAGCGCTGAGGTAAACCCACAAAATTTATGAACCAACGGCGAGTAAACGGAAAAAGTACCTCAAAGGTGTAACAAAATGTCTGCAACAGCAATACCTGCTACTACTTCAACAGGACAGCCGGTTCTGATCCTGAAGGAAGGTTCATCACAAGTTAGGGGAAATGAAGCTCAGAGAAACAACATCTACGCGGCAAAATTAATCGCGGAGGTTGTGAAGACGAGTCTTGGACCAAGGGGAATGGACAAGATGCTAGTCGACAGCCTAGGTGACGTGACAATCACGAACGATGGTGCGACGATTCTGAAAGAAATCGATGTCCAACACCCGGCAGCCAAGATGCTAGTCGAGATATCAAAGACTACCGACAATGAGGTCGGGGACGGCACGACTTCCGCAGTTGTTCTCGCTGGAGCCTTGCTTGAGAAGGCAGAAGACCTAATTGGAAAGGACGTTCACCCTACAATCATTGTTGACGGATACAGAAAGGCGGCAGAAAAGGCCTTGGAAATCTTGGAGCAAATCTCCGTCAAGGTGAAGCCGACAGACAAGGCATCTCTCAATCATATTGCTCAGACAAGCATGCAGACGAAACTCGTCGCAGACAACAGCGCCGATCTGGCTGCTCTGATCGTTGATGCACTGCTTCAGGTTGCCGAGAAGACCGACGTCGAGTCTTACAAAGTTGATCTCGACAACGTGAAAGTGGAGAAAAAGCCAGGAGGTTCGACATCCGATACCGCACTAATCAAGGGAATCGTTCTGGACAAGGAAGTTGTGCACGCTGGCATGCCAAAGCGCGTGGATGCTGCAAAGATAGCGCTTGTCAACTCTCCTTTAGAAATCGAAAAGACAGAATTCTCTGCAGAGATCAGGATCAACGACCCTAGCCAGATGAAGAGGTTCCTGGACGAGGAAAACTCGATGCTCTCTGCAATGGTGGACAAGGTCTCGTCAGTCGGAGCTAACGTCCTCATCTGCCAGAAGGGAATCGATGACGTTGCACAGCACTACCTCGCGAAGAAGGGTATTCTCGCAGTTAGAAGGGCCAAAGAGTCAGACATGACAAAACTCGCGAAGGCTACTGGCGCGCGTATCGTCACCAACTTGGAAGACTTGACATCGAAAGATCTGGGTGCTGCCCAACTCGTTGAAGAAAGAAAGGTCGAGACAGACAAGTGGGTGTTCGTCGAAGGCTGCAAGAATCCGAAGGCTGTGTCGATACTGGTTCGCGGTGGCTCTCAACGTGTTGTTGACGAAGCAGAAAGGAGCATGCACGATGCGCTGATGGTGGTGAAGGACGTTCTGGAAAAACCAGCAATCGTCGCTGGTGGAGGAGCCCCTGAAGCAGAAATTGCTTCACAACTCAGAGA
>JAKAPU010000153.1 GCA_021806865.1 archaeon | reverse complement strand
GACTGCTTACGTCACAGGCATCTACAACAGTACCAATGGTACCCTCATGGCGAACATGAACTGGAAGTCCTTCAGGATTGACGGCTCTTTCGTTGTCCCAATGGACGGCCAAGAGTATGACCTCAACATGATGGGGTCGGCAGCGCTCCAGCCTCTGGGAGATAACAGCCTCGCATCCGCGTTTCTAACCCATGCCTTCGGCGAAGACCGCATCTGGTCTCAATCTACGATCGACTTTTCAGCGCTGAACACTCCACTTACCAACTGGACGAGACACTACGACTCGACCACTAACACGACCACATTCTCGAAGACCGTAAACACGCAGGCAAACTTTTCCGCATCGGTCTCGGTCAACGGTCAGGAGTACTCTATCTCAATGGTGCACGACCCATCCTCGACGATCAAGGTGCTGGGATACGCAAGCGCCTCTGGCAACTCGTTAATCATAAGCCCGGCTCCGAGCGCTTTTTCCTTCGAGACGGCTGCTCTTGCGGCACTGGTTGTCGTAATCATTCTGGCTTCGGCCTACATGGCAATAAGGTGGCGGAGCAGGGCCACGAGCGCGGGTTCCTCCACCCCTTCCCTTTCTGTATGACTCAAGGCAAGCTATGTGCTTGCGTGCGATTCTCAGGTCTGTTCTGAGTGTTAGGCCTATAACCTACCACAAAGAAAAATACACCAGAGAAAGTTGCGTACAACAGAGCTTATCGCGCTAGATGCTATAGTGATAGCGATAATCGTAGCTGGCGCTTACGCCTACACCAGTTCTGTCAAAACTACTCAAAACACAACCTTGACTGTTACGACGACAGTGTTGACCAGCGTGTCGACCTGCACCACCCTCAATTCGACAACCTCGACGACTACTACGACTACGGTCTCTTCGCGAATTGTGAACGGTTCCTTTACCTATTCTCCAGTTCTTCCAGTGGTTGTGAAATCTGTGCAGGCTGTGCTGACTACGAACCAAAACGGTAGCACGCTTGTGACTTTCAATGTATTCTTTGTGAATGGCGGAGATTTTCCGATTTACATCGTTGGAGGCTGCGGGAGCGGCCTCACGTCCGCCGTTGCAAATTCTTCCATCATCCAGAAGATTACCGGAGGTCCGTTCTGTGCGTGCCCGCTGTACATTTTGCAGCTTCCTCCGGGTCAAAACCACACTTCCACGAATCCCGGTTGCTGGAGTGGCTATGCCTACGAACTCTCAAAACCGGGAAAAGCCACAGTCGAACTGACTCAGAGTTGGTCAGCCTCCCAGAACAACGGCTCAACTGTCATTCAAGCGAACTTTACCTTCGCCTGACAGCAAAACAACTTATCAATCACAAGAAGTAAGAGTCACGCGCTTGACACAAAAGAGCTCGTCGTACGACCTTTTCTCGGATTTTGAGGGCACAATAGTGCTCCCAGAAGTCTCGTACAGGGACTGGGTGTCTTCAAGAGTAGAAGACCGTGAAAAGTTCGAAACCGAATGGGAAAGCAGGCTGAAGCGGGCAAAAGAAGAGTGGTCGACCAGCGCCTGGGAGAGCTATCTTGATCTTTACTCAAAGCTGTTCACTCTGAAGGATTTCAAGGAGATTTCTTTGAAATACTCGATCAACAAGATTTTCGAGTCCTGGTGCAGCAGATTTCTCAAGGCGCACGGTTATGAAAGGGCGAACCTCACTGTTGTAACAAGAGGCTTTGCCCCAGTAGCAAAGAACTTTTTCGACAGGACGGATATCAAGAGAAGACTCAGCGACCTGAAGATAACCGTGGGATCTGTGATAGGCTCGGAGCCTTATATCGACAAGCTTGGTGTCATGAAAGGGTTGAAATCTGTGATCTGTATGAAGCGAAAGTTCGTAAAGGACGGCCACATAATGCTCGGTGACGAGGGAGAGGAAAAGGAGTTTGGAAGCTATCCGTACTTCGTGAATCTGTCAAAGTGGAAGACTGGCTAGGAGACCGCGAGTCGTCCCAGATTTTTGATGAGTGCTAGGACAGGGCTTTGTAGATCATAGGGAGCGAAGTGTCATACCTGTATTGTATGTTCATGTGCCCGTCGTCAAATTCTTCGTAGTAGTGCCTAATTCCCATTTTAGACAGTTTTGAATGAAGAATTCTAGCACCGATCTGGAGATTGAATTCGTCTCTCGCGCCGCAGTCTATGTAGATCAGTTTCATTTTCTTCAGGTTTGCCTTGTATTTCTCCACCATGCGAACCGGATCCCATTCAAGCCATCTCCTCCACACGTCTTCTCTGAACTCGCCAGTCATCAAGTCAAACGGAAGGTCTACGCCTAACTCCTTCGACTTTGAATTAGGAGAGTAGTGCGCCGCCATGGCAAACGTGTTGAGAGCCTCGTGGAACTTGCCTCTTCTCTCTTCTGGGTGAAGCCAGAATTTTTCAAGCCACTTCTTTGGACCTCCGGCCTCACAAAAGGCCTCTATGGATTTGGCAAAACCCAACGGGTAGCAGTATTCAAAGGCTGCATCTCCCGAGTGGTCAGCCAGGGCGCTGAAGGTCTCGGGGTGTCTCATCCCGAGTACAATCGAACCATATCCGCCGGAAGATTTGCCCCACACCGCTTTTGCGTGTATGTTGTACTCTCTTTCGATGAACGGGACGATCTCGTCGACTACATAGTCCTCGTACCTTCCGGTCGCGGATGAGTTGATGTACTGGTTTCCACCAAACTTTGTGAAGCAGTCAATCATCACTACTATCATGGCCCCGCATTTTCCCTTTGAGATCAGCCGATCCATTCTCAAATTCAAAGGCTCGACGAATGGATCAAAGTTGAAAGCCATCCTGCCAGTTTCTCCAAAGCCTGTGAGACCAAAAACGGTGACGTATCCCTTCGAGTTGCTCTTGGAGTAGCCGGGAGGTAGGTAGACGGTAATTTCTCTGGTATGCGGATCTTTCAGGGGATTTGTTTTCAGGACCTTGCTTGTGAAACGATGCGTGATTATGCTTCCAGTTTTTTCGTATCTATCTGACAATTCCAATAATTCGTTTAGTTAGACTCTGGTTTAAGCGAATTGGAAATTAGTTACAAGCTAGTCTGTCTTCACAAATCACAATTCTTTATCAAGATCTGTATAGATGCGACAATCCGAATAGAGAAATGAAATTTGGCGTTGGCATTCCAAACTATGGCGAAACTCTGAGTGTTGAGACTCTGCTAAGCGTGTCTTTGGAAGCCGAGAAGCTCGGGTATGATTCGGTTTGGACAACCGATCACGTGCTCATGCCAATAAACAGCAAGACTCCGTACGAGAACATGCTGGATTCCATCACTACGCTTGCTTATCTCGCGGCTCAAACAAGGAAAGTAAAGCTCGGCATTTCTTCCTTGATCATTGCAATGAGAAACCCTGCGGTCGCAGCAAAACAATTAGCTACTATCTCGGCCCTCAGCGGCGGAAGAGTCATGCTAGCCATTGGCGTAGGCTGGAACGTTCTGGAGTTTTCATTTCTCGGAGCAGATTTCCACACCAGAGGCAAGAAGGTCGACGAGTCGATCAGACTCATAAGAAGTCTCTGGGCCGGAGAAACAAAGTTTGCGGGTCAATATTCAGGTGTGAACTTTCAGGATGCTGTATTTTCGCCGCGCCCAAGCTCAAAGCCCACGATTTGGATCGGCGGCACCAGCAAGGCTGCCATGAAGAGAGCCGCAGAAATTGGAGATGCGTGGCATCCAAACGCCTTTCCGTTGACTCAGTTTAGACAGCTTGTTAGCGAGTTCAGGCAGGTCTCTCCGAGTGCTGAGAAGAAGGACATCTGTGTTCGCATCGGTCTCAACACGAAAGCTTCCCAATCCGAATACACGGGCCCGCAAGGAGAGAAGAGGATCTTACTTTCGGGCAATATGAGCGAAAACAGGAAGATAATCTCGGAACTAGAGTCGCTGGGCGTCTCCTATGCTGTTCTTGTCACAAGCCCAGACGGGAAGGCCCCACAGGATCAACAGCTCCAGAGTCTGCGATACTTCGCAAAGGAATTTCTGTAGCGTCTATTGTCAGGGACAAACAGAATCAGGGCGAGTCTTCTGTTTCTACTCTATTAACTCTGCTCAAAAAATAAGGGGAGGAAACGAACTACTTGTTAGAAGCATGAGCCTGGAAGTTTCCCCCGATCAGGTATCCGTGCAGGTTCATCATCAGCGTTCCATCTGCCGCGTAGATCACTATGGTTGCCCAGTCGTGTCCAATTCCTGGTTCTCCGCCGTCATATAACTGCACGAAGAAGAAGGCGCCAGAAACTCCGTTTAGTCTGCCCCAACCGTTAGCCTCAAGCAAGCTGAAAGGTGCATTTGGTGGGTTTGGCGAAGATGAAGGATCCATGAAGCACAGGACTGAATTGAACGTCTCCATGTGGAAGCTGTTTCCGTTCCAGTTGATCTCTAGGTTGTTCGGAGTAGCAGCCGTGCTGCAATGTAGCTCGAAGCCGAGAGTCACTTTAGCTCCGTTGTTGTCGAGCACTCCCCCTCCCGTCATGCGTCCTTCTGAGACGCACTGGTACTGTCCGCAGGTCCACGCACTGGATGTCAGCCCAATCATAGGCACGAACGCAGATAGCGCGAGCAGTCCAGCAACGACTGCCATTACTAACACTGTCTTGTTATGCTGCAATTTGTTCAACGATGCAGATCAATGCACAAGTCGCCAAATCTGTATCGGGCTTTTTCTACAGAAGAAAGCTACTGTACTCGTCCTGATGTCGCACGATCTGCCTCTCAAAAGGTGCCTTTCGAGCGTCGCGAAAGACTTACGTTTCCGACATGTCCTATGTTCTAAAGGGCCCCTGAATGGTTCGACGGTTTGTAGTTCCGATTATCGCCGGAATTGTTTGGGGGTTAGCTTCTGTGGTTGGTATGACTCATGGTACTCTCCTCAACTGGCCAGACTTTGTTCACGTAGTCTACGGCTTCCCCGTCACGTTCGCAACGCACACGCTCAACACTATCATTGGACCAGTGGACAAGTGGTACGTCGACATTGTTGCTCTCACTATCGATTTGTCATTCTGGCTCGCTGGAATGATTGCCATTTCTCTATACCAGATTCTGCCGGATCTGTTCAGCCAATCGTACTCATCGACATGAAAAATGTACAGAAGCGAAGCGTCTTGAGGGAAAAATGGACCCTCCACTTTCCCAGACTTCAGCTCCGACTGGATCTTCTCATCGAGTTTTTCCAGTTTCTTCAAATCTTCTTGGAGATGCTCGCCTTCGTAGTCCATCTTCGACAGAATTATCATGGTTGTTCTATAGCGTATGAGTGCTCTAAACCTCTTTCTACAAATAGACAGACTGTCCATACATTGGAGCCTTTAATTCATCGAGTACGTTTTGCCACATACTTGCGAGATATCATGAGAAAGAATTACTTGCCTGTAATCGTAACCGTATTCCTTCTCGTCTCTCTCTGACTCCATTTGCAATACCTATCGCAAATGCATCCAGCCCCGTTACCATAACAAAGCACTCCAATCTCGGCTTCACCACTGACATTCCAATCAGCATTGATACTGGTGTGAAGCCGCCATGCCTTCTTGATTCCTTCGTGGCAGAGGAATTCTTCAATTTGTTTAGCACCAAATAGATATTAAAGCGACAAGATATATCATGCCCTTAATGTCTCTACGTTCCAAGTACTATCCCAAGCATTTTTCGCTTTCAACTCCAACTGGCAAAGACATGCATGAGTTTCTGATTATTGGAGAAAGAGAATCGACACCTGATATTGTTGCAGTTTTCTCAAAGTTCAACATTGATATTGTCCGAATGGAAATTGACGAGGAGCCAGTCTCAAACAAGTTTCTTTTCGGAGGTTTTTGTTCTGTAGCAAGATCTAACGTTACCGTTGATGTCTTTTCCGCAGAATTAAAGAAACTCCGTCATGTTGAGAGAGTCGAATTTCTGAAAGCGGATAACGCGCTTTTTTCGAGGTTTTTCTTCCCACTTTACGTAACTAACGAATCCAGAGGAATTGTAATGCGAATGGATCCTCTTCTGAAGATCGAACAACACCTGCTCCAGATACTAGGATCCGCAGGAGCAGCCATAATGTTCGATGAAGGAAAGACCTATGCGGTGGAGACTGTCCAGTTGATCAAGAAATCTCTGCCAGACGCCGATACCTCCGTCTTGCTCAGAAACATCGTTGAAGCACTGAGGGCGACCGGCTGGGGCCTGTTTGCATTCAAGGAAAACGAGGAGGGTTTCTATGTCACGGTTGAACATCCACCGAGGCTCAAGAGCGGAGGAATGGCTGAAAACAAGTTTGTAGCAGGTGTTACAGTTGGAATACTGGTATCGCTTTATGGAAAGGATCTTAGATCGGAA